>CAKZMN010000262.1 GCA_937128575.1 uncultured Alphaproteobacteria bacterium
AGAAGATCAACGATTAGCTTAAGTTCATGTAAGCACTCGAAATATGCCATTTCTGCGGGGTAGCCTGCCTCAACCAATGTTTCGTAACCGGCCTTGATTAGCTCGGACGCGCCGCCGCAAAGAACAGCTTGTTCGCCGAATAGATCGGTTTCACATTCATCTTTAAATGTTGTCTCGATAATGCCGGAGCGACCACCACCAACGGCGGATGCGTATGACAGGGCCAAATCTTTAGCCGTGCCGCTTGCGTCTTGAGCAACCGCGATTAGGCACGGCACGCCGCCGCCCTTTTGATATTCGCCGCGCACTGTGTGGCCGGGGCCCTTTGGCGCAACCATAATCACGTCTAAATCGGCGCGTGGTTTGATCAAATCAAAGTGGATGTTAAGGCCGTGCGCGAACATTAATGTTGCGCCGTCTTTTAGATTTTTTTCTAGCTCGCCTGAGTAGATGTCTGCCTGATATTCATCAGGGGTCAGCATCATAACTACGTCGGCGGCAGCGGCGGCAGCGGCGGGGCTCATGACATTAAGGCCAGCAGCTTCAGCTTTAGCAGCGGAGCTTGATCCATCGCGCAGGCCGACGATGACACTTTCAATGCCGCTATCTTTTAGGTTTAATGCATGGGCGTGACCCTGTGATCCATAACCGATGACGGCCACGGTTTTTGCTTTGATCAATTCCAGATCACAATCTTTATCGTAATAAACATTGAGCGAAATTTGTGCGCTTGGGTTATCTGTATTTTGTTGTGCTGCGTTTGTAGACATGTTTTTTGAGCCTTATATTCTCGTTGTTAAATTATATTTCAAATCTCAGACCCGCATAAAACAGCGTTTCATGACGGGAAGCAATAAAAAATCCTTGGTTTTATCTATTGAGACCTTGTTCTACGGTCTCGGTTAGTTTCAGGTGATCTTGAAATGTGCCTAGAAGTTTATCGCCTTCTTTGCCGTAGACTTGATCATCCATTTTTAGTTGGTAAATTGTTGCCGTGTGGCTAGCGCCGAATGGCCCCATGCTCTCTGCGAAGATACATTTATATTGCTTGTCTGTTTCATACCAGCCATCGCCCTCTAAAACATTTAGGGTGACTTCGCGATACCCCTTGCCGAGTTTTGGATCATCACGGAATTTTTGATCTTTTATTTTCTGAATTTTAACACCTTCCTCCAGGAAGATTTCAGCTCCTGCTGCACAGCCATTGGCGAGGCGTTGGTCGGCCTGTTCACGGCTAACACAGCTTGTTAATGCGAACGTGCTGAGCATTAAAAGCCCCGTAAATATTGTGCGTGATGTTATCATTAATCTTCTCCTATTGCGGTTGGGCCTCTGGATATGGCGGCGATGCCTGTGCGGCTTACATCAATTAAGCCGAGCGGGCGCATCAAGTCGAGAAACGCGTCGATCTTATCAACTGTTCCTGTGATCTCAAAGGTGAATGAATCTAGTGTGCTGTCGACGACGCTGGCGCGGAAAATATCGGCAGTGCGCAGGGCTTCGATGCGTTTGTCATCTTGGCCAGAAACTTTCACTAGAGCGAGTTCGCGCTCTACATGTGGGCCGTAGGTGGTGAGGTCGCGTACGCTTTGTACACTCACCATTCGTCCTAGCTGGGCTTTGATTTGTGTGATGACTTGGGGCGTGCCGGAACACACAACTGTAATGCGTGACATGTTGGCGATGTGGTCGGTTTCGGCAACGGTCAGGCTGTCGATGTTATAGCCGCGGCCGGAGAATAATCCGATGACGCGCGCCAAAACACCCGGTTCGTTGCGCACTAAAACCGCGAGGATATGAGATTCAATTTCCTCTGCCGCGGGACCGGGGGCGTATACGCTTTTTCCGGTTCTGCTTTTTTGTCGATAGCTTTTTGAAATTACCATTGTTTGGTCTTTCTTGTCGTTAAACGAGTTTTTTATCAAATTTAGATGCATCTGCGGCTAGGATCATTTCA
>CAKZMN010000263.1 GCA_937128575.1 uncultured Alphaproteobacteria bacterium
ACGGCACAGAATCTTCATCAAAACCAATGCTCACCACCTCCATGCCAAAGCTGCCCGTTGGAAATGGACTAAGCGCAAGACGCCCCGCATCCACGGCCTCGGTTATACCAGCCGGTGAAATAGTGCGTGCGCGCGTTACCAAATCTGCTGTTACCTGAGAGGCACGAATGGTTTTTTGATTACTCAAAATACCACGCCCCATGTCAAATGTACCAAGCAGCAAAACCAAAAGCAGCGGAAAAACAAGCGCGGCCTCCGTGGCCGCAACGCCATCTTCACGGCGCGCCCAATCCTGCGATTTACTGCAAATATATGTGTAAATTTTCTTAAACATTACCTTCAAACTCATAGGGTTCTGTCTGTAAAACAATCGTGGAAATAAAGAGCGTAGACCCGCCCGGACCAGACAAAAGTGGCCCAACAAACGGCGTCATCATATTATAGCGATAAGAAACACGGATAAGCACGCGGTCATTCGATCCACCCGGATCAACGCCCGCCGAAACAACATTACCATCGGCGTCATATTGCGGACCAGCGGCAGCGAAATCTGCAAAGCTCGCCAATTGTTGAACCTCAACCACGGCGTCGCCACAATTAATCAAAACCGTGGCATAGCTACAAAGCGCATCACGAAACATCACCTCAGGATCTGCGCCAGATTTCTGTATCTGCCCGGTGCGGATAAGCCGCGCGGCAGAACCGGTTGCGCCCTCAAGAAGGCTGGCGGCGGAATACATAACGGATAATTCAATAATACCCAAACTCAAGATCAAGTAAGGGATGAACATCAGACTAAATTCGATGGCGGTTGTGCCATCTTTCTTTCGTCTCCAATTTTTAAATAAATTACCCAACATTTGACTAAAATTCATTCTTTTTTGCAGGCACAAAAAAAGCGGCTGATAATCCGCTTAAATACACTTTAGAACCTGTTTTCTTTAACCAATAAGGCATGCAAACCCAAGCAAACCTAACCCAATATCTTCTAGTATGGCACCAAATGGTGAAAGAGACCTTAATTATAAAGACAATGCTATATTGTTTTCTTAATTAGAATCAGTGCCTTGCGCAGGCGCCGCTTCTTTTTCCGGTTCAATTGCAAATCCAGTTTCATCAAGCGGCATCGTGCCCGTCACTTCTTTACCCCAACGCTCAGCCAATTCTTCCTGTTGTTTTTCAATCGCTTTTTTACGTGATTTCGCACGATCAAAAAGGATAATAGAAATAACGCCCGTCATCGCCCAATCAATCAAATACCCAATGCCCGCCGCGGCATACATGACAACAATCGCCATCGGATCTGAAATGATGAAAATGGCTTTATCAAGACTATGCCCCTGCGACCAGAGCTCTAACAAAAACGGCGTACAACCCGCCATATTCATCGACCCCACCGTCAGGGCTTTGTTTTTCTTTTTCGATCGATCAACAAACACCGCAACAAATGTCGGCAACATGCCTACGATCAGCAAAAGCGTAGAGGCCATGAAAACACCGGCCATCAAAATCCCGCCGCCAAGCAGCAGCTGCTTCTGAAAACCACCTTTTTTCTTGGCGCCCTTCTTCTTGCCCTTTACCTTGGCTTTGCTTTTTTTAACTGCCTTCTTTTTTGCCACGCTGCAAATCCCTTAAAAAATACTTTGTCCGGTTAGAAACATAAAACTAACGCCCAATATAATAACGCCGGCCACAACACTGGAAATAATCGCCGCGAATTCTTTGCCGGTTTCCTTACCAAAACTATCCTGATCCTCAAGGCGTTTTGCGATAAGCTCACCCTCTTTTTTCAAAGATTGATACTCAATCATTGCACTCTTAAAACCATCAAAATCTCGGTTGATCACATCTTCATTATCCAAAAGCCCCGCCATCTTGGCCAGATCACCATCTTTGGCAAAGCGCTCAATATTTTTAGTCAGCTTTTCACGAATTTTCTGGTCATGATAACGCTCAAACACGCACGGCAGCATCTTCATGAAAGCTTGTGCAGTCGCATGCAAAGGCGCCATTTTGGCGCGCTGTTGAATAACCGCAAAAGATTTTAAATTACCCAAAACTCTCTTATATTCTTCCGGCGATCCCAAATCATACAAAAAGGAATCAACAGATTTGGAATCTTTAATCGATAAAAATGCAATGCTATGACGATCAAGAAACAGCGCGGGCGCCTGCCCCTTTTCACAAAGATTTTCAAACGCCAGCAGCATATCTTCCGGCGAGCGCACATGATATTTACTCAGCTTATCACTTAAACAATGTGCTTCCGGCGCTAGCATGTAAATGCATCGCTCAATGCCATACCCGACCTTAGTCTGACGAAGGTAATTACGGCAGTCCTCTAACTTCGACAGCAATGCGCCCTTATCCAAATTCGGATTGGCACTAAACGCCACCAAGTTCATCATCATCGAACTGCTCAGCGCTTCAACAAATGGATTAATGTCGCGCTTTTGCACAACTGCGTTGACCAACGCATCACCAAAGCCGCCCGCCGTCACTCGCAAATCCTTATAGCGAAGCGGTGCATTCAGATCGAGCGCCATCGAGACATTCGCAACCAGCGCATCATTATAATTGGAACCCTTGCCGCCCTGCGACGCTTCACGAACGCCATTTTCCAAACGCTCAACCGCCTCGTCATCTTCAAAGGCGCGACTAAGCCACTGCTCCAACTCTTCACTTTCTACAACTCTCGTTAATTCTGGTGGGTTTTGATGCATGTCCATTGCAAAAAACGGCAAGTAGAAATATTTTTTATCATTATAAATCAGCGGCCTCGGCGCCTTTTTAACGCGCGTGGCCTGCTTGGGGCTAAGACGGCTACCATCAAGCCAGACAAGCGTTTCATCAATCGTCCAGCGCTGCAGCGGGTCATCATGCAACAAACCACGAAGCAGCTCCAAAATTGACCCTTTAAATCGATCCTTACCCGTCACCGCGCCATAGGAGCCAAGCTCCATTTTCTGGCGGATCATCTGCTCATCCTCCAGCGCCTCCATCGGATCATGGACGCGCATAAATACCGCAATAGAAACCCCCAGCGCATATAAATCATCCGCGGCCGTCGGTATATCTCGCCCAAGTGGAGAAGCCATACCACGTTCAATCGTCTGGTAAACCGCAGGCTGGTTATAGGAACAGGGCGTGGATAAACCATCACCCAATAAAATTTTACTAATGCTTGCGCCCGCCCCGCCATCATACATATTGGACGCCATGATTGATCCATGGACAAAATCTTTATCGCGAAAATCTTGCAATATACCGACCATCGGCTTCACAAGAACCTCTAAAACCTGTTCCTGCTTCCACCCCATGGCTTGCGTTGCACCATGCTTGATCATTTTATTACCAAGAATGTCTTTATAAACCATCACATAGCGTTCTTCACCCGCAGGCGGCCAAAACACACTGCCGCGCGACACCAATGTCGGTAGAGAGGAATTCACAAAAGCCGGATAAACTTCAGAGGCCTTAACTCGCGGCACCAGATAAGGCTCACAAACAAGGGCAAAACAATTGCCCCCGCCCTTAACATTACTCGCAGCATACGCTTTAACTTCGCCAACATCATATTTCGGAAGCGGCTTGCCGACATATATATCGACATGACCATTCAGCATCACAACATCGCCCGATGCGCCTGCTCTCTTCTTTTTAGAGGATTTTTCTTTTGATTTTGCCTTAGGGGTATCTTCTGATTTTTCAGGAGAAGGCGAAGAAGCACTATCACCTGGTTTTGGCGCAGCACTTGCCTCGCCATCCACGTTTTCAACATTACCTTGTTCTTGCTGTGCGGGTTCTTCCGACATAAAGCGTACTTTTTCCAATTTTTATAATGATTACGCAGAAAAAATAGTAACAGCGAAGATGCGCGAAAACCCGCATACTCCTGCTATCCTATTCTATGCATGAAATCGTTAAAAGTAAAATAACGCTATAGATAAAGTGACTTAAAAATGCCCTAACCCAAAAACGGGTCTTGCATCAAAATCGTGTCATCACGCTCTGGACTGGTCGAAAGCAACGTCACCGGCGCGCCGATCAGCTCTTCGATGCGCTTCACATACTTAACCGCCTGCGCCGGAAGATCGGCCCAGCTACGTGCGCCATTGGTCGTCCCTTCCCAGCCTTCAAACTCTTCATAAACGGGCACAAGTCGCGCCTGCTCTCCCGAAGAGGCAGGAATATAATCAATTTGCTTACCGTCTAATTCATACCCCGTGCAGATCTTGATGGTCTTAAACCCATCCAGCACATCAATCTTCGTCAGCGCAATCCCTGTAATGCCGCCAATGGTAACCGTCTGACGAACCAGCGCCGCATCAAACCAACCACAACGACGCTTGCGCCCCGTGGTTGTTCCAAATTCATGCCCCTGCTCACCCAATCTCTGACCATCTTCATCCTCAAGCTCGCTCGGAAACGGGCCAGAGCCCACGCGCGTTGTATAGGCCTTGGTAATGCCAAGCACAAACCCAACGGCATCCGCGCCCATACCACTACCCGTGGCCGCCTGCGCCGCGTGCATGTTGGACGACGTCACAAATGGGTACGTCCCATGATCCACATCCAGCATCATGCCCTGCGCGCCTTCGAACAAAATCTTCTTGCCCGCCTTACGCGCCTCGTCCAATACGCGCCAAACAACGCCGCTATAGGATAAAATCTCGTCTTTAACCTCCAGCAGTTTGTTGTACATGTCATCAACGCTTACCTCATCCATGCCCAAACCTTTCAGCAAGGCATTATGGTGAAGCATCATGTTTTCTAACTTTTCTTTGAGCAAATCTAAATCGCGCAAATCACAAACGCGAACGCCGCGGCGACCGATCTTATCTTCATAAGCTGGGCCAATACCTTTTCCTGTTGTTCCTATTTTAACCCCAGATTGACCTTCTCTTTTGGCGTCAAGAATTTTGTGATAGCTGGTAATGACAGTGGCATTAAGGGAAATTTTTAAGTGCTCAGGATCAACTTTTATATTTTCTTGAACCATTGCAAGCTCAGTCATAAAGGCTTCGGGAATACTGGACCTCATCATCTTCATTTCTTTCTTGTTCGTACTTCTTTGGGTTTTG
>CAKZMN010000264.1 GCA_937128575.1 uncultured Alphaproteobacteria bacterium
CCGAAGAGGTAATAAAGGACGCAAGCTTTGCCGAAGCTAAGACAGCCCTAGAGCTAGCCCAAGCATCCCCCGTTGGTGATCTGGCAGAGCTAGAGGCGAAGGTGCAGGCCAGCCCCAAAGACCATCAGGCGCGCATTGATCTGGCGATGGCACAATTCAGCGCAGGCGCAAAAGAGCAGGCGATTGATAGCCTGATTGAAAGCATCGGCATTGACCGTACGTGGAATGATGAAGAGGCGCGTAAGCAGCTCCTTAAATTATTCGAAGCGCTCGGCTTTGCAGACCCGCTAGCGGTAGAGGGACGAAAAAAATTATCCTCTATCCTTTTTTCTTAAAGCAGTAGCCCTATTTAAATAATCATGCAAAAAAACCCGTACGCACCAGATTTGAAAGACTTGCCACAAACGCTGCCGATTTTTCCCTTGGCTGATGTCTTGCTTTTGCCGCGTGGGAATTTGCCGCTCAACATCTTTGAGCCGCGCTACGTCGCGATGATTGATGATGCGCTGTCCTCCAATCGATTGATCGGCATGATTCAGCCCAAAGATGAAAAAGACAAATCAGATGATCGACCAATTTTCGATGTGGGCTGCGCCGGAAAAATTACGGAATTTATCGAAACGCCGGATGGGCGCTATGAAATAACGCTCAGCGGCGTATCGCGCTTTAGGGTGGCCGGCGCGCTTAAGTCCATGACGCCATACCGACAAATAACACCGCTTTGGGAAGAATATCAATCGGATCTAAAATCCAAAACATGCCTTAATTTAAACCGTGAAAAGCTCAAAGGGTTCTTGCGTGCGTATTTCATTAAACAGGGCATGGATTGCGATTGGCAAGCCATTGATGACGCCGATGATGGCAAATTGATCACATGCCTATCTATGGTTTGTCCCTTCACCGCATGTGAAAAACAGGCGCTGCTGGAGGCGAAATGCTGTGATGCGCGTGCCGAAATGTTTATGAGCATGCTGGAAATGGCGGCGCGTAATAATTGCACCGCTGGTCACCAGCATTAAAGCCCAATATTGACTATAGCTTTGAAAGCTCGTACAAAATTCTGATGAGCGCACAACTTGATCCAAAATTACTGGAAATCCTCGTCTGCCCCCTAACCAAGGGGCCGCTGGACTATGACGCCAAGAAAAATGAACTAATATCCAAGCAAGCCAAGCTGGCCTACCCCGTGCGTGACGGCATTCCCATTATGCTGGTCGATGAAGCGCGCGCGCTGAAATAAAGCTTGCGATTGGTCCCGTGATCGGGCTTTACTGTTTCTATTATGACGAGCTTTAACAATAATAACGCCCTGCTTCTGCTCCTCCTTATGCGCCTCTAGG
>CAKZMN010000265.1 GCA_937128575.1 uncultured Alphaproteobacteria bacterium
GCAAAAATCGTATTCCCTATTTCGTTGAACAAAAGTACTGTGCCAATATTAATGGCATTGTTGGCAATTAATATCGTAGCAAGTAATTTCTTGGGACGCTCCAATAACGCAACTACAATATTGCCACGCGTGGTTTTTTGCTCATCTATATCTTTGATATCGGTTGGTGATAATCCGAAGAAAGCAACTTCAGCCCCTGAAATGAGCGCTGAACAAAAGAGCAGTATAAAGAGCATCCCGATTTTTAGGGCAAATGCCGCATCCAATGCAATAAAGTAAGGCAATAAACTAAGGGGGTCAGGGTCCAATAGTCGCTATTTTATTTTCAAAGAGAATACAGCAGATATTAGCGGGTTTAAAAAGGTTTTTACGCTTCTTGCGCTGCTTTTTATCTAAATAAATTTTTTACGCTTCAGAAATTTGTTGAGATTGAGTTGCAATTGCGCGATGGTGGCGCATATATATGACAGCATATTTAAGGAAGAGATGTTATGAGACAAATGATTTTGGCTGTATTGGCTATACTTGTTTTAAATCCGGGCTTGGTGCAGGCCGCTGATAGCGCCGCGCCGGTTCAAAAGTTGCCAGCCATTAATGTGGAGGGCGTGGTAGACATTCCCACCCTTCCGAATGTTTTGCATGATTATGTGCATTTGGTTTATGTGGTGTACAAAGACACTTTGATTGACGGCGTTACCTTGCAAGAACGTGTAAATGCATTGTTAGAGAGCCCGAGCGAGGAAACATTAAAGGCCGCGCGTCAGGCTTGGCTGGATTCTAGAGAATCATACGGGCAAACCGAGGCGTTTCGTTTTTATGAAGGGCCGATTGATTTTTACGACGAAGAAAATGATGTTGAGGGGCCAGAGGGGCGCTTGAATTCTTGGCCATTAAACGAGGCCTATATTGATTATGTTGCTGGCAATCCAAAGGCTGGATTGATCAATGACCCTTCCGTTCAAATTAGTGTGGATGCCTTGATTGAGCGTAACCAAAAAGACGATGAAGTTGACGTGGCGACCGGGTATCACGCTATTGAGTTTTTACTATGGGGGCAGGACTTAAGTTTAGAGACGGCAGGCACGCGCCCGGCTAGTGATTTTGTAGCGGGCAGCGAAAGCAATGATCGCCGCCGCGTCTATCTTAAGGCGGTTACCGATTTGCTGGTTCAGGATCTTGAATTTTTAGTGGATCAGTGGGCGCCGGGTAAAGATGGTTACCGCGTGAAATTTGGCGCAAAAGGGCGCAGCGCTCTAGGCGATGTGATTAGCGCGCTTGCGACATTGAGCGGTTTTGAAATGGCAGCTGAACGCATGGCGACCGCCCTTGATTCCGGTGACCAGGAAGATGAACATTCATGTTTTTCCGATAACACGCATAATGATTTTATCTTCAATATGAAAGGCATCACCAACATATATTTTGGTAATTATGACGGCATTGCAGTGCCTTCGCTTCATGGTTTGCTTAGTCTGATTAATCCAGAATTAGCGGCGAAGATCGAGGTGCAAATTTATGACGCCGAAGATAAAATTGAAGCGCTTCCGACGCCGATTGATCGCGAAGTTTTGGCAACGCCTGCTGATAGTCCTGCGCGCGAAAAAATGGAAGCGGCCATTGAATCTCTTCAAACATTGAGCGCGCTATTTAAAGAGACAGGCCCTGCCTTAAAGCTAGAGGTTGAAATTGTGCAATGAGGGCTCTGCCTTTTTTATTACTGTGTTTCCTAGGCCTGCTTATTTTAACGCCCTACGGCTTTGCTGCTGATCCGATTTCTATATCCGATAGTCCGCTTTCCGGCGGCGAAGTCACAGTGTTTAATAAATCCCGCGAAGCGTTCGCGAAGCCTGCGCCGAATTTACCGACAAAAGATCTGCGCCGATTTACTTTTGGCAATAAAATGTTCAACACCAATTGGGTTACTGCTCCGGCCTCTGTTGTGACGCTGGATGGTTTGGGGCCAGTTTTTAACCGCGTTTCATGCGCGGCGTGTCATTTTAAAGATGGTCGCGGGCGTCCGCCGCGGGACGATGAAACAACAATGAATTCCATGTTGATGCGCCTTAGTATACCGGGGGTTGATGCGCATGGCGGCCCTAATCCGCATCCAATTTATGGCGGCCAATTAAATGATCGCGCAATTTTAGGCGTTCCGGCGGAAGGGCGCGCGCGCATTGAATATAAAGAGCAGCAGGGCACATATCCCGATGGCACGCCTTATAGCTTGCGCACCCCGCATTATATTTTTGAGGATATGGGGTTTGGTGAATTAGAAAAAGAAACGATGGTATCGCCGCGCGTTGCCCCTGCCGTTTTTGGTTTGGGTTTATTGGAGGCGATGAGCGAGGATGATATTTTATCGCGCGCCGATCCAGAAGATGTGGACGGCGATGGTATATCCGGGCGGCCAAATTATGTGTGGGACGCAACCACGCAAAAACTGGCGTTGGGGCGTTTTGGTTGGAAGGCGAATGTTGCGACCTTGAGAGAACAAGATGCGGGCGCCGCGCAAGGTGATATGGGCATTACGACGACCTTATTCCCCGATCAAAATTGCACAGATGCGCAGAAAGATTGTCATGATGCGCCGGATGGTGGCGCGCCTGAAATGTCAGATATGCAGCTCGAGAAAATGACGTTTTACGTTTCTACGTTGGCTGTTCCGGCGCGGCGCAAGGTTGATGATGAGGTTGTGAAGCGCGGGGCGTTGATGTTTGTTAAAAACAATTGCGCGGCCTGTCATAGCCCGCAAATGAAAACGGGCGCGCATGAAATTGCCGCGCTTGCTGGTCAAGATATTCAACCATTTTCCGATATGCTGCTGCATGATATGGGGGAGGGGCTGGCTGACAATCGTCCTGATTTTTTAGCCAGCGGCCGTGAATGGCGCACGCCGCCTCTATGGGGGATTGGTTTGGTGAAAACGGTAAATCGTCACACCAATTTTTTGCATGATGGGCGCGCGCGCAATTTGGAAGAGGCGATTTTGTGGCATGGCGGGGAGGCTGAGGCGTCTAAAAACTCATTCAAGGCGATGGGTAAAAATGACCGCGATGCGTTGATTGTATTTTTGAAATCACTTTAGTTTTTTAAGCGCATTCCTGCAGCCATAAATCATAGCCGCCAATCATATTCTTTAAATTTTTGTGCCCTTGCGCGCTTAAAATTTCTGCGGCGTGCTGGCTGCGGCGACCTTTAGCACAATATAGAACTATATCTTTATCTGCCGGAATTTCTGCGCCCGCTGGGTTTTGCATCAGCGCCGATAGAGGCATAAATTGCGCGCCTTCTATGTGACCGGCGTCCCATTCATCTTGCTCGCGCACATCAATTAAATATGCACCGTCCATGTTCATGGCGTGATCTGGCGTGATTTGTTCAATGTCGGTCATGGTGCATTCTACTCCGTTTGTGGGCAGTTGAATTGTTGCTGGATCGCTTTGGCATAGTGGGCAATTTTGTTTTTTGGGTATGGATAATGTCCGGCTGCGCATGGTGCGCATGTCGATACAATGCAGCTTGCTCGTTAGGGTTTTAAAACTGTCACCGTCAATAATAAGTTTGATGGCTTCCATGGCTTGGACGCTACCGATTATTCCGGCGACTGCGCCAATTATCCCATTTTCAGCGCAGGTCGGCGCGCCGCTCTTATCCGCCTGTTCATACAAACAGCGATAGCAGGGCGCGTCTTTTTCGCGCGGGTCAAAGACCGATACTTGGCCCTCAAACCCCTGAATAGCGGCGTAGATAAATGGCTTTTGAAATTTGAAGGCGGCGTCGTTGATTAAATATTTAGTCGCGAAATTATCGCTGCCATCAATGATGATGTCGTATTTTGTGAATAGCGTTTCAGCGTTATGTTCGCTCAAACCATCTTCATAAGTTTCGATTTTAATTTCTGGGTTGAGAGCGTTTAGGCGATGTTTTGCGCCGCGGGCTTTGTTTTGTCCAATTTGATCGGTGCTATATAGCGTTTGACGCTGCAGATTGCTTTCTTCCACATTGTCGAAATCTGCGATGCCGATATGTCCGATGCCAGCGGCGGCGAGATATAAAAGCGCGGGGCAGCCCAGCCCCCCTGCGCCAATACACAGAACGGATGCAGCCAGCAGTTTTTCCTGCCCAGCTTCACCGATTTCATCTAAAATAGTTTGGCGTTGATATCTTGTGTTTATCGTCATGCTTTTTAAATAACGCTTTTATCGCGCAAAGCAAAACCTTCTTTTGATTGGGCTTCGTTATTTAAAGTGTCATGGCTTTAAAGCCTGCTTCGCTGCTTTCGTGTTTTTCGATGTTTTTACGATCTTCATGCATGCGGATATATTGCTCCGCCAAATGCGCGCGATCACCGCCTAGCTTTTTCCATTTCCGCTCCAGATCATGGCCAAGTTCCTTAAGCGGCCCTGCGCCCGCCACCATGGAAAATATATTGACCAGGAGTGGGCCTGCATTATTGACGGGGTTTTCTATGCTGTATTCAATGCCCTCTTTGGCGTGCAAAACCATGAAAATGGTTGCGGCGGAATATGCGGCGAATAAGGGGATGGCGCGCTTAAAGCTTTTGCCGATATCGCGCTCAATTTCAATCTTCCATTATATTCGGGCGGTGCCACACAAGCAGCATCGAAACGTTCGCGAGCCGCCAGTACCTGGTCCGCGTTCCGGGCCGCAAACTGCTTCAGCCCATCGGCAAGTTTGAGCAATTCCCGACCCAGGGACGTCAGCTCATAATCGACGCGCGGGGGAATGGTGGCGAACATCGTGCGGGTCACAAACCCGTCCCGCTCCAGTTCGCGCAAGGTGAGCGTCAGCGTTTTCTGCGATATGCCGGCGATCCGCT
>CAKZMN010000266.1 GCA_937128575.1 uncultured Alphaproteobacteria bacterium
GCTCAGAGTAACTAAAGCGATTAAAACGGTTCCAATACCTGCGGCTGCAAATATCCACCATTGGATTTCTATCCGATAAGCAAAATTTTGCAACCAATCAAACATTTTCTTTAATGGTATTTATCGTTCCTGAAATAGTACAGGATAATTTCACGGTATTGTAAATGGTGCCGAATTTTTCGATGTTCTTTTTTAACAATTCCTTTTTTTCTAAACATAAAAGCAAAAAGAAACCCTGTTAATAAACCAGACAAATGTCCTTCCCAAGACATTCCTTCTTTAATTGGTAAAACATACCAAATCATACTTCCATAAAGAAAAATAATTATTAACGATAAAGCCACTAACCTAAAGTGCTTTCTTATAATTCCACTAAAAAAAACAAAGCTAAACAGTAAATACACAATACCACTTGCACCTATATGATAAGAATCTCTAGCAATTACCCAAGTAATTAAACCTGCAAAAAAACCTCCATAAAATATGGAGGTTTTATAACATACAGCGCTAGGCTTTATCAGAAGTTTTTACGAATTTGGAGAATGCTTTATCTCATCAAACAAAATCATTTCCGGCGCCTGACCAACATCCAAAAACTCATGACCAGAATCCTGAGCAATTGATTGCACGCTTTGCGCGACCAAGGACTTAAACATCTTAACGCGATCATGCTCGTTCAAATTTTCTTTTACAAGCTCAACAAGGAAATCAGATACGCCCTGCATGTCACCATATAAATTAAATGAGGTTCTGTCGTAAGAATGCTGTTTAGGCCTAAAGTAAGATCGTTTTTCACATCTCATTCGATCCGAATAATTCGAAAAAACATTACTTAGTTTACCATCAACTGACTCTTGTTTACTATATCCGTAATCGGGCAACAAGGGAAACGAACGAATATTAAAGCCAATACGGGGGTTTTGTGACATGTCTGATTGCAAATCAAATCTAATTTCAATAACGGGGTTAGGAACTTCCTCATATCCTTCGGAGTCTGAGATAGAAACTGTTGCAGATTTTTCAAGCAAACGAATAAACACTGCTTGGTCACCAACCAATTCAAAGCTATGTGAATATGTATCAATGCCCGCCTGCTCTAACTCATCCAAAATACCGGGCATAACAATATTATTGATAAAATTAACGCCAGCTAAGTTGTTAACGGCATTATCAACGTTAAATAAATCTGTGAATTTGTCGTGAATTCTGTTGCTAGATTTTTCTGCTATAGCGTTTTTCATTATTTTTGATCTCTTAAGTTATGTAATTTAGGAGAATTTTTTACATAAAAATAGATTGGCTGTCAAGAAAAACACTTACCGCACCCGCTTCCAATGTGCGAAGAAATGGTTGAGCGGGCCATCGCCACGCCCGACATTAAGCTCCCCCGCATGACGCAGCGCGCCGGTCACATATTTCTTCGCCGCCGCCGCTTCAAAGCTCGGCAATCCCTTGGCCAAATACACCGCCATCGCACTCGATAGCGTACAACCCGTGCCGTGGGTATTATTCGTTTCAATCTTATCTTCGGTCAAAATAATGCTGCGGTCACGGCTTGCAAAAATATCGGTGCTTTCCTGATTTTTCACATGCCCACCTTTCAGGAAAACATGCCCCGGCTCCAGCTTAAGCAAATCCGCCGCAAACTCTTCCATCTCACCATCGAACTTTCGGTTAAGCAGAACCTCCGCCTCTGGCATATTCGGCGTCACAACATTCGCCATCGGCAGCAATTTATAACGAATGGCATCAATCGTGCCTGCATCCGCCAACGGATTACCACTGCCCGAAACCATAACCGGATCAACCACAACATGCGCAGGTTTAAAACGCTGCAGCGCCTTAACAATCACCTCCACAATATCGGGGGAACCAACCATGCCAACCTTCACCGCATCAATGCGAATATCTTCAAACACGGCCTCTAATTGATGGCGCACAACATCAACGGGAATGGGATGAATGGCGCGCACCCCTTGGGTATTTTGCGCCGTGACCGCGTTAACAACACTCAGGCCATAACACTCCAGCGCAGAAATAGTTTTCAAATCCGCCTGCACCCCCGCGCCGCCGCCACTATCCGATCCTGCAATGGTAAGAATATTCGCAATCATGCGCCGGGCTTTATCTTGTGTTTGCGCGCCACCTCGCCAAAGGATCGCGCGACAATATCGGGGTGATAGGCTTGGCTTATGCTGCGCATCATCGCAACGCCCGCTACCCCTGCGCCAAATACCGGCGCAGCATTTTCCGGCGTTACCCCACCAATCCCCACAACAGGAACCGAAGACATGGCGATAAATTCCGTAAGTCCATCAACGCCAATAACCGGCTTCCCCTTTTCCGTGAAGGTCGTATAGACAGGGCCGCAGCCCGTATAATCAACAACGCCCGGATCAATGGCTTCAAAATGCTCCGGCTTAAACGCCGTCAAACCAATAATCGCATCCGCGCCTAATTTCTCCCGCGCTTTCTCTGCGCTATAGCCGCGCTGAATATCGCCCTGCCCCATATGCACGCCCGCCGCGCCAATTTCGGCGGCAACATCCACGTGGTCGTTAATCAAAAGCGGAACTCCAGCCTCGGCTAGAACCTCCATCAATGCTCGCCCCTGCTCCGCAACAATTTCGGCGGCGCCCGACTTATTACGAAGCTGCATAATCGTAACCCCGCCAGAAACCGCCAGACGCGCAACATCAACAATATCCCGCCCCGCACATAATGACGGATCAAGAATAAAATAAACGGATAGATCGATAGATTTAGACATTAA
>CAKZMN010000267.1 GCA_937128575.1 uncultured Alphaproteobacteria bacterium
GATGGCGTCGAAAAACGCCAGTTCATCCTCACCCGTTAGCTCCTGAATAGCCTTTGCCAAATCGGGGGAGGTCAGGGGGCCGGTGGCGATGATGACGCTGTCCCATTCTTCGGGGGGTATGGCGGCAACCTCGCCGCGTTGGATGGTGATTAGGGGGTGATCGTTTAAGGTCTTGGTTACGCCATCTGAAAATATATCGCGGTCAACGGCCAGCGCGCCGCCAGCGGGAACGGCGGCCTTTGCGCCCTCTTGCATAATTAGGGAGTTCAGGCGGCGCATTTCTTCATGCAGCAGGCCAACGGCGTTGTGTTCATGATCGTCAGAGCGGAAGGAGTTGGAGCAGACCAGTTCTGCGCAGCCTTCGGTGCTGTGGGCGGCGGTTTTTACCGTGGGGCGCATTTCGTGAAGGGTGACGGGCACGCCCATATTGGCGATTTGCCATGCGGCTTCGCTTCCGGCTAATCCTGCGCCTATAACGTGTATTTCTTTCATGGCGCAGGTTTTATCAGAGTTTAAAAAAAGCAGCAATTATTTTGCGCTTTTATTTTTTACTGTCTGCTGTAAAATCGCTTTTGCTGAATTACAAATTACAAGGGAAGTAGATATGAGGAAATTAGCGTTAACGGCCGCACTTGTTGGATTTTTAGCGGCGCCTGCTATGGCTGGTGATCACACAGATATGCATAAGCCTTGGGGGTATACGGGTGCGGGTAAGGCGATGGAATGGGGCGATTTGGGCTCTGATTATGCGCTTTGTAAGCTTGGAGAGAAGCAATCTCCGGTCAATATTTCTGAATATGCGTCAGCGGATTTGCCGCCGCTAGAGATCGCCTATACGGCGACGCCTTTAGAGGTTGTAAATAACGGTCACACTGTTCAAACAAATTATGCGGCCGGCAGTACAATGAGCGTTGGTGGCAAGACATATAACTTGCTTCAGATGCATTTTCACACACCAAGCGAGCATTATATTGATGGCGCGCCATACCCGATGGAGGTGCATTTCGTGCACAAGGCCGCGGATGGTGAGCTAGCGGTTGTAGGCGCAATGATGAAGATTGGTGCGGCCAATAAAGTTGTTCAAGGTATTTGGCAAAATATTCCTGCGGCGGGCGAAACAAAGACCGTTGAAAGCGTTACATATTCCGGCACGGATTTGTTGCCAGAGGGGCGTGATTATTACAAATATGTTGGCTCATTAACGACGCCGCCATGCAGCGAGAATGTGCAGTGGCATGTGTTGAAAGAGCCGATTGAAATTTCTGAAGAGCAATTGGTTGCGTTCCAGAATATATATCCGGTGAATGCGCGTCCGGTTCAGCCGCTTAATGAGCGCACGGTGACTGGTAAGTAGCGCTAACGCCTATTTTTATATGATTTTGAAAGCCGGAGGAGATAATCTTCCGGCTTTTTTTTGTGGCAAAGTTTTGGGCTGCGGATGCTTAATCCCTTGAATTTAATCGGTGGGCGGGTTTGAATGGTTACCAGAGAATTCTGATGGAGATTTCGTTTGAGCGCATTAATACCGGATAGTGAATTTTACATGTGGCGCACCATATTTGCGATGGCGCATGTGGACGGCGTGGTGAGCGCCGAAGAAATACGGTTTATGGCGGAGGTGCTGGAGGATATCGAGTTCTCTGAAGAGCAGAAAAACACATTAAGAGATGACATTCATATTCCTAAAGACATCATTGAAATGTTTGGAAAAATCACTGATCCAAAATATAAGTTGAAGTTCTTTGAATTTGCCCGTGATTTGGTTTGGGTTGATGGTGATTACGGTCAGGATGAGCAGAAAATTATGCTGGAGCTGTTTAAAAAGCACATGCAGGACGTCGATTTTGACGCGATGGTTGGGCATGTGGATTTAGAACTTGAGGGGGAAAGCGGAGGATCTGGTGCCCATCATGAGCCACGGACGGCGCGCCCGAAATCTGTTATTCAGCTCTTTAGACAAAAATTTATGGATTAACTGAAAGGTGAACTTGGTGAGCACAGTTATAAATGAAAGCCAGTTTTATATGTGGCGCACGTTATTTGCGATTGTTCACGTGGATAATGTGGTGGCCAACCAAGAGGTGACGTTTATGGCCGAAGTTTTAGAAGATATTCCGTTTTCTGTAGATCAGATCGATGTTTTGCGCGGGGATATTGTGACGGCTCAAGATCCGGCAGCTATGTTTGCGTTGGTTACTGACCCGCTGGATAAGGCGCGGTTCTTTGCCTTTGCCCGCGAATTGGTTTGGGTTGATGGGCGTTATGTTGCCGAAGAGCAGGAAAAGATGATTGAGCTGGAGAAGGCTCATTTACGTGACGTTGATATTGATGATTTGATCGGTAAGGTTGAATTGGAATTTGAAGATGACGTTGATCAGCAAATTACCCTAAAGGCGAGCAGCCCGCATAACACGCTTAAGGCGTTGATCCACGCGGTGCGCGATGATTTTTTGAAAGAGGCCTCTAGCCTATCTAAATAGTCGGGTATTGCTGTAGGGATCAAAGCGCAAATAGGGCGGCAGCGATGAAGGGTTTGCGGGGTATGTCCGGCCATCAAAGCGCAGCGCGACATCTTTAGACTCGCTCCATCTGCCTGAAACGCGCACCACTAAATCTCTCCACCCATTGGTTTTATCACGCGACACAAAGATGGGGTCGCGCACGGGCTGTACGCTGCTGAGCAGGGTGAATTTATCGTCATTGGCCTTGAAGATCAGCATGGAGCAACCATGCATGCCGCACCAATATCCATAGGGCGTTTTGAACAGCACGACCGCGTCGCGGCGTTTATCATCGTTCAAATCAACGCGGGTTATTTCATAGGACGAGGCCACGGGCGCGCCGGTGCTTTGTAGGAATTTATCGACGGCCTGTTTAACGAAGACGTTGCTTAAATCTTGCGGCCCGCCGGGGATGGGGAGGAGAGGGCCAGAGCCGTCATTGCCAGCATTATTGCCGCCGCAGCTTGTAATAGTAAGTGCGCCCAATATCAGGAGAGTTGTGGTTAGAAAATTTAGCATGAGAGTACTATATAATATCCAAGGCAGCGTTTCCCAGAGTAAGGCGCAAAGCATTCACATATTTTGCTCAAAAACTATTGCTATCCGCTTTATGGCCTATTAGGCTGCGGGTTTGCGGGGCGTTAATTTGCGCCTTTTGAGACCAGAGAATAACAAGGAGTTACGGCATGACATTTGTGGTTACAAATGCCTGTATCAAATGTAAATATACCGATTGCGTGGAAGTATGTCCGGTGGATTGCTTTTACGAAGGCGAGAACATGTTGGTGATTAACCCTGATGAGTGCATTGATTGCGGTGTGTGTGAGCCGGAATGCCCGATCGAAGCCATTTTGCCAGACACAGATGAGAAGGCCGATAAGTGGCTTGAGCTGAATAAGAAATATTCAGAAGGGCTGTGGCCGAATATTACGATTCAAAAAGACCCCATGCCAGAGGCAGAAGCGATGAAAGATGTTGAGAATAAAATCGACACAGATTTCAGCGCGGAGCCGGGCGAAGGCGATTAATTCTGTTGGGGCTTTGTGGCCTCACCTTAAGATATTACGAAGGAGATTTTAGAGATGGCATTTGCAGAGATACAGAATACCGAAGGCGCCCTTCACCCCGATGCGCAGGCGCGCGGGCGTGTTTATGACAGTATTTTGCAAACCATTGGCGCAACGCCGCTTGTTCGTGTGCCGCGCCTTAGCGAGAAATACGGTCTGCATGGGGATGTGCTGGCGAAGCTTGAGTTTTTCAACCCGATTGCCTCTGTTAAAGACCGCATTGGTTTTGCGATGATTGAAGATGCCGAGCGCGCTGGAAAAATTACGCCCGGTAAAACGGTTCTGATTGAGCCGACTTCGGGGAATACGGGTATTGCGCTGGCCTTTATTGCATCGGCGAAGGGTTACAAGCTGATCCTGACGATGCCGGAAAGCATGTCGATTGAGCGGCGTAAGATGCTTGCGCATTTTGGTGCGGAGCTGGTTTTAACGCCAGCGGAGGGCGGGATGAAGGCGGCGATAGACCGCGCGCAAGAGTTGCACGAGGCGGATAAGGATTCCTTTATCCCGGGGCAGTTTGATAACCCCGCAAACCCGCAAATTCACCGCGAAACAACGGCGCAGGAAATTTGGACCGACACCCAGGGCAAGGTTGATATGCTGGTGAGCGGCGTTGGAACGGGCGGCACAATTACGGGCACATCGCAGACCTTGAAAAAACTTAATCCCAACATGAAAACCTACGCCGTGGAGCCAGAGGGCAGCGCGGTTATTTCCGGCGGCAGTCCGGGGCCCCATAAAATTCAGGGCATTGGCGCGGGATTTGTTCCAGCCATTTTAGACGTCGCCTTGATTGATGATGTTGTGAAGATTACGAATGAGGAAGCTTTTGATATGACGCGCGAAGTGGCGCGTTTGGAAGGTATTCCGGGCGGGATTTCATCCGGCGCGGCCTTTGCGGCGGCTGTGAAAATCGCGCAGCAGCCAGAAACCAAAGGCAAGCAAATCGTAGTGATTATCCCATCATTTGCGGAGCGTTATATCTCTACTGAATTGTTTGAAAGCGTTTAAGCGTAATTTGGATTAAAGCCTTGAACGATTACGGTTGGGGCTTCTTTTTCAGATGCAGGGATGAGGCTCAGCCCTGTGCTGATTAGGCCTGCATGAGTTGCGAACGCTGCGGAGAATGATGCGCCGCCTAGAACCGATACATCACCATGTGCCAAGCGGAATGCGTCTATAACGACAAGTGCGCCGCCGCCCGCCGCGATAGCAACGCCTGCTATTTTCTTTGATGACATTTTTTTAAATAGGTTCTTTAACGACATACATCCAAGAGTAGGGGCGAAGTCTTAATAAAGAGTTAAGGTGCGTGGCTTATTCAGGGCGTTTAATTATCTTTTACGTCTAGTTTTTCCTGCAAGCTGGAGGAACTGGTGGTGTATTCGAACTTCAGCTTTGCATCGGGATAGATGTAGCGGAAGGCTTGGCGGCTCATTAGGGCGGCCTCGTCGAAGCCGGATAGGATGAGCTTTAGCTTGCCCGGATAGGTGTTGATGTCGCCAACCGCGAAAATGCCCGGGGTGGAGGTTTCGAATTTTTCCGTATCCACGGGGATTAGGTTTTCATTCAGGTTCAGGCCGAAATTCGCGATGGGGCCGAGCTTCATGGTTAGGCCGAAGAAGGGGAGCAGACAGTCACATTCCATTTCGGTGCGCGTGACTTCGTTGGTTTCTTGGTCTTTGTTCTCGACCTTTTACTTCGGTTTTCTGCTACCCAACACCGCCTATGCGAAGCTGGCTACAGCGATTCCCTCCCACGAACTCTGGAGTCAGGGCTTTCGATACCTCCTCCACTTCCTCATCTGGGATCCTTTTGGATTCGCCATCGTCGGGAGTGGACTGGTCGTTGGTCTCACGCTACGGGGAGTCTGGGGGCCTCCGGCTCTGGGGATGCTGG
>CAKZMN010000268.1 GCA_937128575.1 uncultured Alphaproteobacteria bacterium
GAAAGTGTTGACAAATCACAACAATTTACTATTTTCCGAGCAGCGCAATTACATTGAAGTCGAGCACGAAGATCTGACCTTTGCTAGATATGAGATATTTAAAACGGGTAAAATTTTTATTGAAGAAGGTGCATTCATTTTGCCTTCACAACCATTCTTACCTTCGCAGCCATGGCTGCCAACTTTAATGATGCTGGTTGGTGTTGGTGCGTCAAGCATACCGGCAGTCGCGCTGCCAGCGGCGCCAGCAACAGTTAGAGCAACAGCGCTTACAAGTAGTTTGTTAATGTTTGTTTTAGTCATGAGTTTTTCCTCTGTATGTTTTATAAATATTCAAGGCGCTAAAGCCCTGCGTTATTACAAGTTTCGTACCCAGTGAAAATATCGTTACATATAGTTTTTAAAAAAAGGAGTCGTAAATTGTTTTTCGCTCTAAAATCCTTTAATGAACTATAGCTATGAATATATTTTCTTCTTATGCGGATATTCCGCAAAGCGCTCAAAATTCTGTCGTTGTTATCGGAAACTTTGATGGCGTCCATCGCGGACACGTCGCGCTTCTAGAAAAGGCGCGCGAAATTTCAAAGCAACTAAATTCGAGCGTATCGGTTTTGACGTTCGAGCCGCATCCGCGCAAATTATTTCGACCCGATGATCCGCCATTTCGTATAACGCCCCCACGCTTAAAGGCCGAGCGTTTAGAAACGGTCGGAGTCGAATCGTTATTCTCCATTGGTTTTGATTGGGATTTCGCCAGTCAGTCTGCGGATAAATTTATTGAAGATATATTACTCAATGGTATTAAGCCCGCCCATGTCGTTGTGGGTTATGACTTCAGGTTTGGACAGCTGCGCGCCGGAACGCCGGACACAATTAATGCGGCAGGCATCCCTGTCAGTGTTGTTGAAGAAATTATGGATCAGAGCAGCGCTAAAATTTCATCAAGTGAAGTGCGCCAAGCTCTGCGCCATGGACAGATAAAAGAAGCCAATGCTCTTTTGGGGTGGAATTGGCAGATATGGGGAGAGGTTGTAAAAGGCGACCAGCGCGGGCGAGAGCTTGGCTATCCAACGGCGAATTTTAAATTGCAAGAAACGGTGCATCCGGCCTATGGCGTGTATGCGGCGCGCGTGCAAATTGAAGGCGAGCATGAGTGGCGCGGCGCAGCGATTAATATAGGAATAAAGCCAATGTTTGAGGTACCTCTAGCAGAGGTGGAAAGTCACATATTTGATTTTGACCGCGATATATACGGCAAAACTATTAAAATTGAGCCCGTTCAATTCTTGCGCGGTGAAGCTAAGTTCGATTCCATAGATGAATTAATTGAGCAAATGGATAAAGACTGTCAGCAAGCCCGCGAGATTTTGGAGTAAAGATGGATCTGTTCTTAACGCTGCTCTCAAATATTGCGCCGCTTTACATCATTATCGCGCTGGGCTGGATTGCGGGCCGTTTTTATGAAGTTGATCGCGGGTCGCTCGCTAGTCTCGCAATCTATATCATTGTTCCGGTTGTTTCCTTTTACTATGTGTCGAGCTTAGAGTTTAAGGCCGCCTATATCGCGCTGCCGCTTGTTGTGTACTCCACATTTTCGTTTGTTACGCTTTTATTCTACCGCATTGGTCGATCCGTTTACGCGGATAAGCGCGCAAACTTGCTGGCCATGTGCGCCTCGGCCTCTAATACGGGGTATTTAGGCTTGCCGATTGTTATATTGCTGTTTCCCCCGGAATGGGTTGGCGTCTATGTCTTCGCGCTCAGTGGCGGCCTGCTATATGAGGCCACCATCATGTATTATATTGCCAATCGTGGTAATTTCAGCCCAAGAGCTAGCGTAATTCGCGTTCTACAATTTCCCGTTCTATATGCAATATTTGCAGGGCTCTTGGTGAATTACACAGGGTTTGAGCTTCCTGCTCAACTTGATGCCTTCTGGACCTATTTTAAAGGCGCCTACGTGGTTATCGGCATGATGATTGTTGGGTGTTCTTTATCCAAGGTCTCTAAATTGGTTATCTCACCTAAATTCTTGGCGCTTACATTTGCGGGGCAGTTTGTATTGTGGCCGTTAATTGCATTTGCTTTAATCGCTATTGATAACGCGGCACTACATCTATTTGATCCGCAGGTGCATAAAATGTTCATGATCATGGCGATCGTCCCCCCGGCCGCAAATATAGCGGCGTTTGCAGCGAAGCTTGATTTAAACCCTGAAAAAGCAGCAACAACGGTTTTGATGGGAACAATTTTCGCGCTCTTTTACATTCCTGCCGTTCTTGTGATTAGTGGGTTGCACTAGAGCCCTTGATTTTCTAGCGCGCTCTAGCCATAGTGCTGTGTCAATTTCAAAGAAAAGATAGAGCCCTACTATGAGCGATAAAGCTGATCAATATAAGGACACCGTGTTCCTGCCTCAAACTGAATTCCCTATGCGCGCTGGTTTGCCACAAAAGGAACCGGAAATCGTTCAGAAATGGAGCGATATTGATCTCTATGCAAAAATGCGTGAAGCCTCTAAGGGCAAGCCTAAGTGGATACTTCACGATGGCCCGCCATATGCGAATGGCAACATCCATATGGGGCATGCGCTTAATAAAATTCTACAAGATGTGGTTGTGAAAAGCTGGCAAATGATGGGCTATGACGCGCCCTATGTACCAGGTTGGGATTGTCATGGTTTGCCAATTGAGTGGAAAATTGAAGAGAAGTATCGCGGCGAAGGTAAAGATAAAGACGATGTTGATCTTTTGCAGTTCCGTGAGGAATGCCGCCAATTCGCAAAAGGCTGGGTTGATACGCAAAGCGAGCAATTTCAGCGTTTGGGCGTAAGCGGCGATTGGAAAAACCCGTATCTAACAATGACCACGCGCGCTGAAAGTAAAATCGTGCGCGAGATTCATAAATTCGCGCTTAATGGTGGATTGTACCTCGGCGCCAAGCCCGTTATGTGGTCGGTGGTTGAAAAAACCGCTTTGGCGGAGGCTGAGGTTGAATATAAAGAGCATAAGTCTGTGACTATCTGGATTCGCTTCCCCGTTAAAGATGCGGCGCATGAATTGTTGGAAGGCGCGGATATCGTAATTTGGACAACAACGCCATGGACAATGCCATCGAACAGAGCGCTGGCTTATGGCGACAATGTAGAATATGGCGTGTATGAAGTGAAGTCAGTAGACCCAGAAGCCAAAGGTGCTACGGTCGGTGATAGGCTCGCTATGGCTGTGTCTTTGTCTGATGCGGTTAAGGCGCAAGCCAAAATTGAAGATGGGGAATTGCTCGGTACATTAGCTGGTGGAAAAATCGCCGGTGCGGTATGTCAGCGTCGATGAAACGGCACAGGGTACGCGTGTGATGTGCCGCT
>CAKZMN010000269.1 GCA_937128575.1 uncultured Alphaproteobacteria bacterium
TTTTAGTTTCCTCTAAGGTTATGACCTGTCGATCAAAATCTATATTATTCCAACGTAGATATATAATTTCGTTTTTCCGCGCCCCTGTGCTTAGCGCGAGAACCACAATGAAGTAGAGATATTTATTCCCACTATTCTTACATGCATTAAGAAGTCTTTTGCGCTCATCATCCGATAGGTAACGGGTTCGCCCCCTATTCTCTTGCAAGCGCGACACGCGTGATACTGGATTGTCGCTAACCCATTCCCATTCTTTAATCGCAATGGTGTATACGTGGCTTAAAGCGGCAAGATACCTATTAACAGTTGCACGACTTCGAATGCCGCGCGGCGTTTTTCCCGTCGAGAGTTCGTTTTTTATGGCTGTAATGTTTGAAGAGGATATATCGTTCAAGACTATATGTCCGAATTGTTTCTTCCAATACCCTAATTGCTGCGTTTGGACTTTCTCGGATTTTGGCTTTAAAGGCATGATCTCTTCAAGATATCGATCAATCATATCACCAAAGGTTTTTTTCTTAGATTGAGCATGCGCGAAATACCGCCCCTCATGAATTGCTGCCTCGGTTGATTGCGCCCATTTCTTAGCGTCTGTTTTACGTTTAAATGTTGCCGTTTGAACTGGATAACCTTTAATACGAATTTTTACTCTATATGTAGTTTCACCAGCGGCACTTTGACGCTCTTCGATAGCAGCCATATTTTTCTCCTTTTACTTGTTTAGAATAACGCAGATGCGTTAATCATTTAAAAACAAAGAATTAAGAGGATATGAGTAAAGTTATTGCAGCCTGTTGCTTGCCACACTTTGGGTGAAAAAATCGAATTAATTTGATCTTCATACACTCAACTGTCCCATGAGTGTCCCAAATGTAAAAAAGCCACCCGTATGAGGTGGCTAAGCTATTGAAATAATGGTGATCGCGCAGGGATTCGAACCCTGGACCTACTGATTAAAAGTCAGTTGCTCTACCAGCTGAGCTACGCGATCATTCTTGATAAGACGTGGTTGGTCTTTCAGACTGACGCAACATATGTATTTAGCGCGCCTACGTCAAGTTTTCTTGTGCTATTTTTTGAATTTATCTTCCAGCTTGCTTTGAACGTGCGGCGTGACGAACTCTGATATGTCGCCGCCCATGCTGGATATCTCTTTTACGAAGGACGCAGAGACGAATTGCCACTTATCAGCGGCCATCAAGAATACGGTTTCAATGTCGGGGTCAAGTTTGGCGTTCATGCCGGTCATTTGAAATTCATATTCAAAATCAGAAACGGCGCGCAATCCCCTGAAAATACAGGAGGCTTTCTCATCGGCGGCAAATTGAACAAGAAGCTTATCGAAGGATTTTACTTCTATGTCGCAGCCCTTTTCATTCATGTTTTTGAGATCATTTTCAATCATCTCAACGCGCTCTTCCATGCTGAAGATCGGTCCCTTGCGGGCGTTGTTGGCCACACCAATAACCAGACGATCCACCATACGGCTAGCGCGGCGAATAAGGTGCAAGTGCCCCTTTGTTACCGGATCAAAGGTGCCAGGATAGACACCAACCAAGTATTTTCCGTTATTACTCGTCATCAGTGGAGGGTGCCTCAGAGGATTCTTCGCCAGCTTGATCGCCCTCTTCTGTACTAGGCTCACCTGCATTTTCTGCATCTGATGCGGCTTCAGTGGCAGCATTTTCGCCCTCTGTACCTTCCGCACCTTCTAGGATGTCGTCGCCATCTTCGTCATCTTCTTGGATAAGCCAAGCGACGGATACAACGTTTTCGTCCTTTGCGACCTTAAACACGGTCACGCCCTGCGCGCTACGTCCGGTTATGCGGATATTTTGAACACGCGTTCGGATGAGCTGCCCCTGATCGCTCACCAGCATAATTTGGTGAGAATCTGTGACGGGGAAGGTTGCAGCGACCTCTCCACCGTTTTTATCGGTCAGAGACATATTCGTAATGCCCTGTCCGCCGCGGCCCGTAACGCGGTATTCATAGCTCGATGTACGGTTGCCGTAACCGCCGTTACTTACGGTTAAGATAAGCTGTTCATTCTCCAATAGCTCTTGGAAGCGCTCTGGTGATAGCTGGATATCGGATTCTTGCGGATCGAAATCCCCCTCTTCTCCATCAACAACCTGACCAGCGGCTTTGGAATATGCCGCGCGCTCTTCGGATGTGATGTCCATACGCTTAAGCACAGACATGGAGATAACCTCATCCCCTTGCGCAAGCTTAATGCCGCGCACACCGGTTGATGTACGCCCAGAGAACACACGGATCGCATCAACAGGGAAGCGAATAGCCTTACCCTTGCGTGAGGCCAGCATAATGTCTTCGTCTTCGCGGCATAGACGCGCGGAGACCATGCTCTCGCCCTCGCCCAACTTCATGGCAATCAAACCATTGGAGCGAATATTTCTGAAATCGGATAGCTTGTTGCGGCGAACACTACCGTGAGAAGTGGCGAACATAATGTCCATCTCATCCCAAATTTCTTCATCTTCCGGCAGGCGCATGTAAACGGAAACCGTTTCGTCCTTTTCAATCGGCAGCATATTGATCAATGACTTACCGCGAGATTGCGGCGTTGCAAGCGGCAGTTGATAAACCTTCATGCGGTGAACAATACCGCGCGATGAGAAGAACAAGATCGGTGTGTGCGTGCTGGCCATGAATAGATCGGATACGAAATCCTCATCCTTCAATGCTGTACCGCTGCGGCCCTTACCGCCGCGGCGCTGCGCACGATATGTATCAAGCGGTACGCGCTTGATGTAGCCGCCATGCGTGATGGTCACAACCATGTCCTCACGCTGGATCAGCTCTTCCATGTCCATTTCAAACTCAGCGTCAACCAATTCTGTGCGGCGCGGGGTTCCGAATTTTTCTTTAACTTCAATCAGCTCTTCAGTTAGAACCTCCAGCAGCTTTTCACGGCTGGCAAGAATGGCTAAATATTCTGCGATGCGGTCTGTAATGACCTTCAGTTCATCACCAATTTTGTCACGCTCTAAACCAGTTAAGCGATGTAGACGAAGTTCAAGAATGGCCTTGGCCTGAACTTCAGACATTTGATATTTGCCGCCCTCGACCTGATGCTCAGGGTCATCGATAAGCGCGATTAATGGTTCAACATCTTTTGCTGGCCACGTTTTTGACATCAAGCCTTCGCGCGCCTCCGCCGGGTTTGCGGCGTTACGGATTAGGGCAATTACCTCGTCGATATTCGCAACAGCAACGGCCAAACCAGCCAATACATGCGCGCGGTCGCGGGCTTTGTTTAATTCATAGATCGTGCGGCGCGTAATGACTTCTTCGCGGAATTCCACGAAGGCCTTGATCATGTCACGAATAATCATGATCTGTGGTTTGCCGCGGTGAAGCGCCACCATGTTACAGGCGAAGTTGGTTTGTAGAGCGGTGTATTTGAATAGCTGGTTTAAAACCACATCTTCGTTGGCCGCCATTTGCAACTCAATCACGATGCGCACGCCATCACGGTCAGATTCGTCGCGCACCTCGTGGATGCCTTCCACGATTTTTTCACGACCTACTTCACCAAGGCGCTCTAGCAATTTACCTTTATTCACCTGATATGGCACTTCATGGATAATGATTGCGCGGCGTTTGCCGATGTCTTCGAATGAGCTTTTTGCGCGCATTACAACCGAGCCATTGCCCGTGTGGTATGCCGACTTAATGCCCATCACGCCCAAAATCTGACCGCCCGTTGGGAAGTCTGGCGCTAAAATAATTTCATTAAGCTCATCTGTGCTTAGCTCTGGGTTTTCGATCATGGCTAAACAGCCATCAACGACCTCGCCTAGATTATGCGGTGGGATGTTTGTTGCCATACCAACCGCAATACCGCCCGCACCGTTTACCAGCAGGTTCGGAATGCGCGAGGGAAGCACAACTGGCTCCACCATTGATTCGTCATAGTTAGGTTGAAAATCTACGGTGGCTTTGTCGATATCTTCAAGGATCGCTTCTGCAGCCTTATCAAGGCGGGCTTCGGTATAACGCATCGCGGCGGCGCTATCGCCATCCATGGAGCCAAAGTTACCCTGCCCATCCACCAGCGGCAGACGCAAGGACCATGGCTGCGCCATACGTACCATCGCATCATAAATCGCGCTGTCACCATGTGGATGATATTTACCCATCACGTCACCAACAATACGCGCAGATTTCTTATAAGCCTTGTCGGAAGAATAACCGCCCTCGCGCATGGCGAATAATATACGGCGGTGAACCGGCTTTAGACCGTCTCTTACATCCGGCAAAGCCCGGCTTACAATCACGCTCATCGCGTAATCGAGATAGGATTGCTTCATCTCCTGCTCTAAATTAGCGGGGATGGTTTCTTTAGCAAATTGGTCAGTCATTTATTTTTTAGCTCTTATTTTTGTACCAAGTAATTATAGATCAGATAGACTAAAATTGCATGACTGTGTGCAGCAATGTTAAGCGCATACTAAACCTAATTTGACTATTAGCGCTATAGCTTTCATCTAACATTTCTACGTGCAGTTCAAGCAATTCTTAAAGGGATCAGTTAATGCTATTTGATTGTTTTTCTAATAAGCCATTTTCACTCAGCTTTTAGACTTTAATAGTTTCCAGACTTTAATAGTTTCCAGACTTTAATAGTTTCCAGATTTTAAAATCTTTCAGGCATAAAAAAACCCCAGCAGAGTGTTCTGCTGGGGTTCATTATAAAATCTGGCAATGTCCTACTTTCACATGGGAAACCCACACTATCA
>CAKZMN010000270.1 GCA_937128575.1 uncultured Alphaproteobacteria bacterium
CCGAACTGTTCGAGCGCCCCAAGCAGGGCTTTGCTATTCCGGTGGCGGAATGGCTGCGCGAGCCGCTTCATGATTGGGCGGAGGATTTATTGAATGAGAGCAAATTGGCGCAAGATGGTTTGTTTAACGCCGCAGAAATTCGCAGCATTTGGGAGGCGCATTTGCGCGGTGATGGTAATCACGCAAACGCCCTGTGGAGCGCGCTGATGTTCCAATCCTGGCACAAGAAATGGATGTAATAGAGCGATGAGTTTAGCTTCAAAAATTTTATATATTTTCGATCAAGGTGACTGGCAAAGCCGCATGCCTGTTGCGATTGCCGCCAAGGAAGCGGGGCACGATGTTGTGATTGCCCTGATCGGCAGCGCGGATATTACGAATCCGCCGAAAGGGTTTGAAACCGTTCATATAAAATCGCCCGCGGGGCAAATGAATGCCCGCGCCCTGCCCGGAATGGTGAAGCAATTACGGCGTTTAATTTTAGAGCAGCAGCCGAGCATGGTGCATGCGGTGACGCTGAAATACTCGTTCTTTACGGGGCTGGCGGCGCTGCCGTTTAAGGGGCTGCATAAAATTTATACGCTGGCGGGATTGGGGTATTTATTCCGCAGTAGCGACGCGAAAGCTCGCATCATGCGCGCGATGCTTGCGCCGCTTTTGAAGCATGTTTTAAAGGCCGAGGGCGCGACATTGATCTTTCAAAATAGTGACGATCTCGCCCTGATGATTGAGCTTGGTTATGCCGATCAGGCGCGCAGCATTTTAATTCGCGGCAGCGGCGTGCCGCTTGATAAATTCAACGCCGCACCCGAGCCAGAAAGCGAGGCGCCACTGGTTTTAATGCCCACGCGTTTGGTGCATGAAAAGGGCGTTCATATATTTGTGGAGGCCGCGCGGTTGATTAAGGCCGCGGGAATTCCGGCGCGTTTTCAGATCGCGGGCGGCGAAACAAAGCACAATCCCAAGGCGATTAGCCGCGAGGAAATGCTGCGCCTGACCAGTGATGGGACGGTTGAGTGGTTGGGCCGCGTTGAAGATATTCCGGCGCTGCTGGAGCAATCTGCGCTGATTGTATATCCGTCATATTATGGTGAAGGTATTCCGCGGGTTTTGCTGGAGGCGTGCGCGGCGGGGCGGGCCATTATCACCACCGATCACCCCGGTTGCCGAGAGGCGGTTGATGATGGTGAGAACGGATTATTGGTGCCCATTAAAGATGTGAAAGCCACAGCAGAAGCGATGAAAGAGATTTTACGCGATCGCGCAAAGCGCGCCGCCATGGGCGAAAAAAGCCGCATAAAGGCGCAAGATGAGTTTGCCATTGAGCATGTTGTGCGCGACACCATCGCGGTGTATGGGCGGGCGATTAAAAGCTGATTTTGCGTTCAATCGCGCGGCGGGCGCTGACGATTGTGATGCTTAATTCCTGATCCTTTAGCGCCGCATTTAGATCATCAATGTCTTCCGGTTTGGGCAGTTTGATCATGGCGGTGCGGGCGTCATCTTTGTTTATTGTTATCTCTGGAATGATGGTGAAGGCGATTTCATCGCCGGTTGCAAACACGTCAAAATCATCAAAGCCGTCATGGGCATATACATTAATGACCAGAGCGTCTGGGCCGATGACGGCGCTGTTTAGTTTCAGATTTGCGATGTCCTCAACCGATGGGATGCGGCGTTTTTCGAACTCGATTATTTTACTCTGCGCAGCAAGCACGCCATCGCCCGCGGGCAGATCGGCGTTCATTGTGAAGACCTGCGGGATGCAGATATCGCTGCAGACCATGGTTTGAACCGTCACGTTTAGCGTCACTGGTTTTGATGTTTCTTTGGGCGTGACCACTAGCGGAAAGTATACATCGTTGCTGTAGCCGAATGTTTGGAAACCAAATTCGTCATAGCGCTTTGGCGCCTGCCAAGACACAGCCACGTCCGCTACATTTTCAGATGCAGCCCAATCAAAGCGCGGCGGCGCGCCCGCATCACCGGGGTTGCGCCAATAGCTGTGCCAGCCCTCGCTCATATTCATATGCAGGGCGGCTTCGAAGTTTGGCGCATCGCCGATGCTGTTTGTTGCAGTCAAAAGGCGCATGCGTGCGTGATCGGTTGTTGCCCAAGGGCTTTCGCCAGCAGCGGCCGGAAAAGCCGCGCATATTAGAAGGGCGAGAGAAAAGAAAAATGCGGGTATTTTTGACATTAGAGCCTCTAAAGTTATATCTATATAGTATAGATTAAAATCAGAATTTACGTAGCTTTAATCGCGATTAGGGCTGATCAAGAATGGACGGAAAGAATATGGCTGGTAACGATAATGCATCTTATTTGGTTGGTAAATTGCTGTTGGCGATGCCATCCATGACCGATCCACGTTTTGAAAAGGCCGTGATTTTCATGTGCGCGCATGATGATCAGGGTGCGATGGGGCTGATGATTAATCACTCTATTCCCGATGTGACATTTAAAAACCTGCTGGAGCAAGTGGGCATTACATCGGACATTCGCGTGAATATTAGCCGCCCCGTAATGAGCGGCGGGCCCGTTGAATCCTCGCGCGGGTTCTTGCTGCACACGAGTGAATTTACGCAGGAAGATACGATCAAAATTAATGACGCGCTGAGCGTTACGGGCACGATTGATGCGCTTAAGGAAGTGGCCAAGGGCAATGGTCCGGAGGAAATGCTGTTTATTCTGGGTTACGCCGGATGGGGCGCGGGTCAATTAGAGCAAGAGATACAGGCCAATTCATGGCTGATTACCGATCCGGATCCATCAATTATTTTCAGTGGTAATGACGATAATAAATGGATCAATGCCGTTGGTAAAATGGGCGTTGATCCCGCGATGTTATCCGGCACTGCTGGCCGCGCTTAGGCTTTAGGCCTTAAGACGCGCGGAAATTTCATCATAACTTTCGAGATTATCAACCGGGCCCAGCGCAGCAAGGGTTACGGGCCCTTTGAATATGCGCCCCGCAACATTTTTTACCGCGTCCACATTCAATGCATCAATGCGCGCAGCCAAAGCGTCGGGATCAAACACGGTATCTTTCACCAGCGTATGGCGCGCCTGTTGATCGGCGCGGCGCATCATGGATTCGCGGCCCATTAGAAGGCTAGCCTTCATTTGCGTGCGGGCGCGCGTGACCTCTTCCTCGGTCAGGGTGGCGGCTAGTTTTTGTACTTCTTCACAAATTACGGGCATGATTTCGGTGAGCTTATCTGGGCCGGTTCCTGCGTAAATACCGAACTGTCCGTCATCGATATGGGCGCTGTGGAAGGCGTAGATGGAATAAACCAGCCCGCGCTTTTCACGAATTTCTTGGAACAGGCGCGAGGACATGCCGCCGCCGAAAATGGTGGCCAGTGCCTGCGCCGCGTAATAGTCATCATCTGTTTTTGCCAAGCCTTGGAAGCCAAGGACGAAGTGGGCTTGCTCCAAATCTTTTTCAATGCGGTGATCGCCGCCGCGGTAATTTGCGGTTAAATCGGGGCGCGGCTGGTCGCTTGGCAGAGCGGAAAATAGGGCGCTTGTGCGCTCCACAAATTCATTGTGATCTAGATTTCCTGCCGCCGAGATTACGGTGTGCTTTGGGGTGTAATGCGCCTTGATATGAGCCTGAAGCGTTTCCTTTTTCATGTTGGAAATGATTTCGGACGTGCCCAAAATAGGTGCGCCCAACGCCTGATCCGGATAAGCGGTTTCGTAATAATGATCGAAAACCAGATCATCCGGCGTGTCGTTGCACATGCCGATTTCCTGCAAAATAACCTCGCGCTCGCGCTCCACCTCTTCATCCGGCAGGGTGGAGTGCTGATACATATCGGAGAGCACATCAATCATGAGCGGCAGGTCGTCTTTTAGGCCGCGCATGTGATAGCTGGTCATTTCGCGGCTGGTGTAGGCGTTCATGCTGGCGCCGACATTTTCGGTGATCTCAGCAATGTTTTGCGCGGTGCGTTTTTTGGTGCCCTTGAACAGCATATGTTCAACCATGTGCGCGGCGCCGTTATGCACCATATCTTCGTGGCGCGTGCCAACCCCCGCCCATATCCCGACGGCCACGGAATGCATATCCGGCGCGGTGTCTGTGATGATTTGAAGGCCACTGGGCAGTGTTGTTTTTTGAATTTGTGTCATGTTTTATGTTGCGCTTTTCGAGTTAATTTTTGAATGTTTACGCACGAAATCTTGTACGGTTTTTAGGGTGTTTGGTTGGGTGGTCATGATTTCGTCTTTGTCGAATAGATCGCTCAAATGATCGGGCAGAGCGGGGCGCGTGCCTGTGGCTTGCTCAACGGCGTCTGGAAACTTCGATGGGTGCGCGGTGGCGAGCGCGACGATGGGGCCGGCGATCGTGTCCATTAAATCATGCGCGACCTTTACGCCGACGGCGGTGTGCGGGTCCAGGCAATAGCCGGTGCTTTCGAATGTGGTTTTGATGGTGGCTAGAACCTCTTCCTCGCTGGCGCGAAAGGCGGTGAAGTCTTGGCGGGCCTGCGTGATTTTTTCGTCAGACACCGCGAAGGCGCCGCGCACCTTAAACTGCATCATAAGTTCGGACAGCGCCGCGCTATCGCGACCCAAAAGATCAAACAGATAACGTTCGAAGTTGCTGGAGATTTCAATGTCCATTGAGGGCGTGTTGGTGGGCTTCACGCCGCTGGCCTTCATTTCGCCGCTTTCGAAAAAGCGCGTTAAAATGTCATTTTCGTTGGTGGCGACAACCAATTTGATGGGCAGGCCCATTTTACGCGCGCAATAGGCGGCAAACACATTGCCAAAATTACCCGTCGGCACGATGTAGGTTGGCTGCACTTCTGGTGCGCCTAGCTCTAAAGCGGTGGTGACGTAATAAACGATTTGCGCCATGATGCGCGCCCAATTGATGGAATTTACAGCGGACAGGTTCATATCGCCGCGGAACTGCGTATCGTTAAACATGGCCTTCACCATGTTTTGGCAGTCATCGAAACTGCCGTCCAGCGCGATGTTATAGACGTTATCGGCGTTGATGGTGGTCATTTGCTTGCGCTGCACATCTGACACGCGCCCATCGGGGTGCAGGATGAAGATATCGAGCTGATCTGAATGGCGGCAGCCCTCAATAGCGGCGGAGCCCGTATCGCCAGAGGTTGCGCCGACAATTGTGACACGCTCCCCTCTTTTTTTAAGCACATAGTCGAACAGGCGGCCCAGAAGCTGCAGCGCCACGTCCTTAAACGCGATTGTTGGGCCGTAGAATTGTTCCATGATGTATAAATTATCGCCCAGCGGGTGCAGGGGCACAGTTTCGTCGTGGCGGAAGGTGGCATAGGCCCGATCGATCATCGCGGCGAAATCATCGCGCGGGATTGAGCCCTCAACGAAGGGGTACATAACCGCCAGTGCAATTTCGTTATATGATTTACCCTTCAGCGCAGCCAAATCCAGCGCGGGGAATGTTTCTGGCACATACAGGCCGCCACCCGGCGCTAGGCCGCTGAGTAGGACATCTTCGAAGCTTTGTGGGGAACCGCCGCCGCGGGTAGAAATATAATTAATCATAGAGCCAGTTTTATGCAGTTTCGCGGGCCAAGTCAATGAAGGCGCGGTGCATGGGGGATGGGAAATCCAGCGTTAACTCGGGGTGGAATGCGGTGGCCATTATATGCCCCTTTTTTACCCAAGCGGGGCGGTCATTATGGCTGGCGATTACTTCAACGCCCTGCCCCACTTCGGTAATGATGGGGGCGCGGATGAAGGAAACGGGATAGCCATTTATATCGACGTGATGGCTGTCTAGCTGGCGGCCATAGCCATTGCGCTCCACGGTTATAGGAAGCGCGGCGAATGATTTTTGCGTGGGGCTTAGGACCGTTTCAGCCAAGAGAATCGATCCCGCGCAAATGCCCCAAACGGGCTTTTTGGTGAATTGATCAGCTAGAGAATCCCATAAATCGAAGCGCTCGATTAATTTAAGCATAGTCGTGCTTTCGCCGCCAGGCAGGATTAAAGCGTCGATTTTTTCGAAATCTGCAGCGGTCTTAACAGCCATAAAATCCGCGCCTGCGGCCTCTATATGCGCCTTGTGTGGCTGGACTGCGCCTTGCAGCGCAAGTACACCAATCAACAATTTTTTTTCTCTATCCATCAGGATTTTTCTTGCGCATATGTAAATGTTATATTATTACTTCCGCATACACATACATTCTATAGGAGAACTTGTCTATGGCTACTGCGTTAATCAATTTAACCGCGCATTACAACGAGATCAAAGAGACTTTGGATGGTCAGATTGCTGGCGCTAAAGTTGAGAGACTTGAGCAAGATGTTTTGAAGATTGTGCATACTTTAGGTTCTAATGTGCTTTTTTTAGAAGATGACGGCTCTAGCCCTTCTATTGACTTACAAAACGTAAGCGACAAGATCGACACTATTATCATTACCGGTACAGGCATTGATGATGTTGTTGCCGATAAAATTGAAAACTTGGTTGAAGAAGGTTTTGAAAGAGTTATCGTTGCGAAAAATTCAACTTTGGTTGTAAGCGATAATTTGAACTATAGCTCTGCTAAACCATTTTGCGCCGCTAATTTGACAACCAGTCTTGTGAATAAAGCGAATTTTGCTTTTGCGAAGAACGTAGAAGAAGCTATCGCGCTGGCGCAAAATCCTGAAAAATTCAAAACCGAGCAAAAGAATGCTTGGAGATTTTTGTCAGAAGCGAATTGTGGCTAATTCGCCTTTAAACAAAACAAGAGACAATAAAAAACCCGGCGCGTATAAATCGCAGCCGGGTTTTTTGTTATTTGAATTCTTGTGTTGATTTCATAGACGCTTTCAAGGCGTTTAAATAATGCTTATCAGAGATTTGGGATTGTGAACCAATCCTTACTCTTGCCGCGAAGTCATCTTCGCTTGGGATTTCGATGGTGATTTGATCATCGCGCGCTTCAACCTTGCTGATTGTACCGCCCATTGCGCTTTTCTTGATATTGGCCCACTGCACAGCTTTTTCCCATGATGGGGTGAGGCCCGTTACCTTAATGGTGCTTGTTTCAGGGTCTATATCGATAGTTTCTGCATCAAGGTCATAGCCATTGAGTGAGCTTTTAATAAAAATCTCAAACAGCTCTTGTCTTGCTTTATTCATAGTGGGCACTCCTTACTCAGTTAACTTATTGCTTGATATGTTATATCACCAACCGCGGTTGGCCATCAACATTGGTTCGTCAATTTCGCTGATCTCTGTGCCGCGCATAGACACGCCGCCGAGTTCTTTTGATGCTTCTAGAACGATAGCAGGATCATCGAAATGCGCAGTGGCTTTCACGATGGCCTTGGCGAATTTGTCTGGATTGTCGGATTTGAAAATGCCGGAGCCGACAAAAACAGTTTCAGCGCCGAGCTGCTTACAAAGCGCCGCATCTGCCGGCGTTGCAATGCCGCCAGCGGCGAAGTTTGGCACAGGCAACTTGCCCTCGGCCTTTACCAGCTTAAGCAATTCAAACGGGGCGCCGTGGTCGCGGGCCATGGTCATCAATTCCGCATCATCAGAATTTACAACAGCGCGAATTTCCGCGTTGATTTGGCGCATGTGGCGCACGGCTTCTACGATGTTTCCTGTGCCTGGCTCACCCTTGGTGCGCATTAAGGCCGCGCCTTCACCGATGCGGCGTAGGGCTTCACCCAAGTTTTTCGCGCCGCAAACGAAGGGGATTTTAAAGTCATGTTTGTTGATGTGAAATTGCTCATCCGCGGGGGTTAGCACTTCTGATTCATCAATATAGTCTACGCCCATTTGCTCCAGCAATTGTGCCTCGGCGAAGTGGCCGATGCGGCATTTTGCCATCACGGGAATGGATGAAACCTTCATGATTTCTTCGATCAGTTCTGGTGGGCTCATGCGGGCAACGCCGCCGGCCTTACGGATATCGGATGGTACGCGCTCTAGCGCCATAACGGCAACTGCGCCTGCATCTTCGGCGACCTTGGCTTGCTCCGCGGTTACAACGTCCATGATGACGCCGCCTTTAAGCATTTCGGCTAGGCCGGTTTTAATATTAATCACGCTTCCAGAATTGTTCTGACTCATATTTTGGTATCCTTATTCGTATAAATACGCATCTTGTGTGTAAGGCGCGTATTTATACACATATAACGCAGAAATGCAAAGGTTACAGAGCAAAATACAAAAAAATCGCCACGTATGAACAAACATACGTAGCGACCATAGCTAACCCCTTAGCTGTCTTAGTCTAGAAGCTGACCGTAGAGCATGTCTTTACAGGCATCATCCATCAGATCATCTTGCCAGTTTGTGCGGCTGACCTCGTCCGCCATATCTTGCAGGCGGCCACCATCGGAAACCACGGCCCAGCAATGGGGTGCCTCGCGGTGCATGGTGTCTAGCACGTGTTTGATGTTAAAGATCACTGGCTGCATACCGCCATGGATATCTAACTGCGGCCCCAAAATGCGGTAGGGGAAGCCAATTTTTTGAAGGCTGTCGAGATGTGCGGGCTCCACCATCCAGATGCAATCTAGAATTTGTGCCTGCATTGCCGTTTCGAAGGCACCACGCAAAAGCGCGGCCTGCGCATAGGGAATGGAGCGACGAATAAATTTTACCTTGCCGTTATCATGAACCTTACGGATGTCTTGATCGCTGTAGGCCGACAAGAATTTACCGTCATTTTCACGCTTGCGGAAACGCGGCGCCATACAAAAACGTGAAATCTCACATAATTTCAAGGCGCGCGAGTCAAAGCGCAAAAGCGGATGATCGCAAATTTTTTGCATAGGAAAGCTGTCGCCCGGGCATTCATCATTGGGCAAAATAACCCGCAATGTGCCCGCGCATTCGTGGCTTACGTTATGTTTAAGCAGGAAGTTTACGGCGCGGTCGTCAAATTCATCGCGCTCGGTATAGCTGCCCTCTTCCTCGGGACATTCAACGCCATGTTCCTCGCAATAAACCTTGTGACGCAGGCGGTAGGCGCGGCCCTTGAGCTCACCAGTATTCGCCTCGATCAATTCAAATGTGTTGTTATAGACCGCCTCGAAAGAGCGCTCAGTAATAACTTGGATGATTTTATCTTTGCATGTTTGCAGTAATGATTTTGAAGTACCCATGATTTTCCCCATATAACCCGAAAATTGTCTCTCGTTTTTAAAAACCCAGTAAATTTTAAGTGAAACGCAGAAATGACTTAATTGTTACATCAATCATAGCGCAGCTTCTCTTAAGCTCTGGTGAATTTAAGACGGGATTTTAGATAAATTGTTTTGGGTATGTTTTGAGGCCGCGCGCGACTAGCAGCAACCGCCAGAGGGGTTTGTTGTGTCTTCGCCCTCTTCCGCGCCGTGATCGTGGCTATGGTCATGCGCGTGATCATGTGAATGGTCGTGGCCGCAACATGAACCATCGGCGTGGTGGTGGTGATCGTGGCTGTGCGCGCCTGCTGCGCTACCCATTAGCCAGGAACCGGTTGTCGCATTACCCGCGCCCGCGCCCATCGGCATGGTGGCTGAGTTTCTGAGCATGTTTTTAATTTGCTTTGTGCGGTCGGTCATAATGGTGGCTCCTTTTGGGTATATGCTCACTTTATGCCCTGAAATTATAAAAATGCCAAGTTTAACTTTATTTGGGCAAATATCGCGTGCTATAAAGCGCGTATGAGCACACTTACAATAGATCAAGCCACGCAGGCTATTTACGATTCCCTCGCCAATGATAACGAGGATATCGATCTGCATATCACCAATTTAAAGGCGGCCATGGACACGGCAGGCGTAAAAGAAGCCACGTTTAAGCCGGACAATCTGTCGCAGAACAACCGCGCAGGGCGAAAAATGATGCAGAGCTATTTCAAAAAACGCGGCGTTAAGGTCGTGTTTCAAAGCTAGTGCCCGATAATTTCACACCCGCGATAAGACCTCTCAATTACAATCCACCGGATGAACCGCTAGACGTGATCCATAGCGATGCGCATTTATTGGTGCTGAATAAGCCTGCGGGGCTGCTTAGTGTGCCGGGCAAGGGCGCAGAGGTGCAAGATAGCCTTGAGCTGCGCGCGCGGGCCGAATTTCCGGAGGCTCTGCTGGTGCACCGCCTTGATATGGATACATCGGGCGTGTTTGTGATGGCGCGCACAAAAGAGGCGCAGCGTCATTTGGGGCTGCAATTTGAGCGCCGAAAAACTGCCAAGACCTATATTGCCCGCATTTGGGGATCGCCAGAGGGCGATAGCGGGGAGATTGATTTGCCCCTGCGCTGTGATTGGCCAAACAGGCCGCTGCAGATGGTGTGTCATACCCAAGGCAAGCCATCGCAAACGCAGTGGCGGGTGCTGGAGCGCGGTGCGGGCTCCACGCTGATGCGCCTAACGCCGATTACGGGTCGTTCACACCAGTTGCGGGTGCATATGCTGGCGATGGGGCATCCGATACTTGGCGATTGCTTTTATGCGCACCCAGAGGCCTTCGCGGCGGCGGATCGGTTGCTGCTCCATGCGCAGTCTTTGAGCCTGCATCACCCCGAAAATGGGGCGCGCGTTACCTTCCACAATGATGCGCCATTTTGAGCGTGGCTGCGCGATTGCGCTCTTGCAATGCCCTTCATCAGTGGCTATAAATCAAGGCATGAAAATATTACACATCGTAGCAGGCGCGCCGACGGGCGGAGCAGAAACATTTTGCTTAGACGCCATTAAAGCCCTCCATGAACAAGGCGTAGAGCAGCGCGTGCTGTGCCGCCCTTATGAGCATCTCGAAGAAGCCTTTAGCGCGCGAGACATTCCGTTTCGCCCACTGACCTTCAACCGATTTAAAAAACGTGGCGAGCAAAAGATCATCCGCGCGGCGATTGATGATTATCAGCCCGACATGGTGCATTGCTGGATGCGGCGCGCAGGTTCATTTATGCCCGCCAATGTTGACGTGCCTGCGCTTGGTTGGTTTGGCGGGCCGTATGATTTGAAGAATTACAAAAATTGCGACTATTACATGGGCGTTACTCGCGACATTGTCGCACATATCATCACCGAAACGGGCGCGCCGGAGCGTAGTTTTCTGGTGCATACCTTTGGCACGCTTGAAAAAGACGAGCCCGTGACACGCGCGGATTTCGACATCCCCGAAGATGCGAAGACGGTGTTGCTGCTGTCGCGTATGCACTGGAAAAAGGGCGTTGATACGTTGCTGGAGGCGGCGCTGCAGATTCCGGATGCCTATTTCATGATGGCAGGTAATGGGCCGGATTTGGAGAAGTTCAAGGCGATGTCCAAGAAAATGGGATTAGAGGATCGCGTGCGCTTTCTTGGCTGGCGTAATGATCGCGCGGCCTTGCTTAATATTGCGGATGTTTGTGTACTGCCATCACGCTATGAGCCGTTTGGTACGGTGATCGCGGAGAGCTGGTTTGCTACAGTGCCGCTGGTGGCGACAAAGGCAGATGGCGCGCGCCAATATGTGACCCATGGCGAAGATGGTCTACTGAGCGAAATTGACGATGTAGACGAGCTGGCGACGAATTTGAAGGCCGCGCTGCATGATGAAGCGCTGCGCAAAACCCTGATTAAAAACGGATCAAAGACCCATAACGCCCTGTTCAGCAAGGAAGTCGTCACGGCCGAATTGATCAAGGCGTATCAGCACATTATTGAGAATGGTAAGGTTTCTGAAGCGGCTTAGACCAACGCTTTCGACAGAGGCTTTGGCCATGATATAGAGCTGTGATAGACTGTTCCCAACGTAACTTAAGGAGAACACATCATGGACATCGCCGCATTAACCGTTTTTCTGGGGTGGACCACCCTGATCAATATCGGATTCTTTCTCTTCGCCGTCCTTATTATAACCGCAAGAAAAGATTCTATCGCCAATTTTCACGCCAAAATATTCGGGCTGAAAAAAGAAGATTTACTGAGAGGCTATTTTCAGCATCTCGGACGATACAAAAACCTGATTATATTCTTCAACCTTGTACCATATCTGGCGTTGCGGTTGATTCATTAAATTTACAAAATGCCAATTTTAAAAAATTAAAGTGACCGCATTTATTGTCTAATCATTTCTGTGTAGGAGTTTGTTTTATAGCTGCCTTAAGCTTCACGTCTTTCTTATCTTTCATAAACGGATAATCCGTATTGTCGCCTTTAAACATCAGATCATCAAATAATTCGTCAAGCCTAAGATCGTGACATTTAGAAAACACTTTATGCCTTGCTACTTCTAGATTGTTATCTGGATTTCCTAATTTACGAACGCCCTTATTCTTAAAAATTCTATTGAAACGAGTCTCATCAAACAAGTGCGCTGCTTCTAAAACATTACATATTTGTCGGCTAAAATATTTTCTATTTTTTTCTATATCACTTGAATCTGTCTCTACCATTAAATTTAACATATTAACGATGTTGCCTAAGCCCTCTTGATAATCTGACCATTTAACAACCTGATCTCCAGTCAGAAGAAAAAGGTCTTCATTATTTAATTCTGGTGTATTTAAGCCGTACGTATTTTTATATTTTAAAATATATGTTGCAGCATCTTTTGAGTCTGCTTCCGATTCAAACAAAACACCGTACATATGAAGCTGTTTTATCCCTTGCTGGGATATTTCATTACTTAGCTTTTCTAGAAGTTTCTGATGATTTTCTTTCCTTAAAGCTATGTCGTACTCCACAGTAATTTTAGCAGCATGTGTTTCTGCAAGATATACTGCGTAACCACCGCCAAGTGCTATTATACTCGCAATCAACACCTGATATTTTGCAATGGACTTTCCCATCCGCTTAAAAAACCTTTTAGCAAGGAACCAATCCATAACTTATTCCCACTCAATAGTTCCCGGTGGTTTGCTGGTGATGTCGTAGACCACGCGGTTGATGCCTTGGACTTCGTTGATTATGCGGGTGGAGGTGCGCCCCAAGAATTGGTGGTCGAAGGGGTAGTATTCGGCCGTCATGCCATCGGTAGAGGTCACGGCGCGCAGGGCGCAGACATAATCGTAAGTGCGGTTATCGCCCATCACGCCGACGGTTTTCACGGGCAGCAGCACCGCGAAGGCCTGCCAAATTGCATCATACAGGCCAGCGTTTTTGATTTCCTCCAGATAGACCAAATCGGCCTTACGCAGGATTTCGATTTTCTCGTCCGTGATTTCGCCGGGGATGCGGATGGCAAGGCCGGGGCCGGGGAATGGATGGCGGCGGATGAAGTCCTCTGGCATGCCGAGTTCGCGCCCTAGATCGCGGACCTCGTCCTTGAAGAGTTCGCGCAATGGCTCCACCAATTGCAGCTCCATTTCATCGGGGAGGCCGCCAACATTGTGGTGGGATTTAATGGTGACCGATGGCCCGCCAGTGAAGCTGACGCTTTCGATGACGTCGGGATAGAGCGTGCCTTGGGCCAAGAAATCAACATCGCCGACGCGCTTTTTACAGTCATCGAACACATCAATGAAAAGCCCGCCGATAATTTTACGTTTCATTTCGGGATCTGAGATGCCCTCTAGACCGCTCAAAAAGCGCTCGGAGGCGTCTTCGTGGATGAGGGGGATGTTGTAGTGATCGCGGAAGAGTTTCACGACTTGTTCACTCTCGCCGTGGCGCATAAGGCCGGTATTAACATAGATACAGGTTAGTTGATCGCCCACGGCCTCGTGCAGAAGCACGGCGGTGACGGAGCTATCCACGCCGCCGGACAGACCGCAAATGATTTTGCCTTTGCCGACTTGCTTGCGGATTTTCTCGATGGCTTCATCGCGGAAGGCGGCCATGGTCCAATCGCCGGAGCATTCACAAATTTCGTGGGTGAAGTTCTTGATCAGTTCAGCGCCGTGGGGGGTGTGGACGACCTCTGGGTGGAACTGGACGCCGTAATATTTGCGGTCTGTATCGGCGATGAAGGCGAATGGTGCGCCTTCGGATTTACCCACTGCGCGGAAGCCCTCTGGCAATTCAGACACGTGGTCACCGTGGCTCATCCATACTTGTTCATGCGCGCCCTTTTCCCATACACCTTTGAGGAGCTTGCTCTCATCCACGATATCAACATGGGCACGGCCGAACTCGCCGCTGCCGCCGCCGGCTTCGATTTTACCGCCTAATTGCTCCACCATCACTTGCTGGCCGTAGCATATACCGAATAGGGGGATGTTTAGGTTGAAGACCGCCTCTGGCGCTCTGGGGCTGTCATTATCTGCGACGCTGCATGGGCCGCCGGAGAGGATTATGCCTTTGGGATTATACGCCTTGATGCGGTCTTCTGGGGCG
>CAKZMN010000271.1 GCA_937128575.1 uncultured Alphaproteobacteria bacterium
TGCCGTATCGGTAACGACCTGCAACCCTTCGGGCATACCGCGCGGGAAAATCTGCTGACCCAGTTGCGGCAAGCTCATAAGCGTCCCGGCCGATTCCTGCATGGCCTGCAAACGGCGCAACTGGAATTGCAGCGCTTCGGCCATTTCCTCCGCGCTCGGGTCCACGCTTTCATCATCACGCGGGAGCAGCAAACGAGATTTCAGATAAGCCAGCCACGCCGCCATCACAAGATACTCCGCCGCCAGCTCAAGATTTAGCTGCTTCGCGCGTTCCATGAACCCAATATATTGACGGGCAAGTTGAAGAATAGATACCTGAATAAGATCCACTTTTTGATTACGCGCCAGCTCCAGCAAAACACTGATCGGCCCTTCATAGCCATCAATATTCAGCAGCAAAGCATCCGCTTCGTGCGTCTCTTCAGGCGCCGTGCGTGGCGGGTCTTCCTGAAACTCAGGTTGTGTAGCTTGTATATTGGTCATTATGACGTCATTTGACGAAATTCTGCCGCTTTTTGCAAGCGTTTGCGCGCCTTTTCGTTCAAGTTAGGCACAGATTCAGCGATTTTTTGCATATCCGCCAGCTTTCCGGAGCAATAAAGCGCAATATCGCACCCCGCCTCCAGCGAAAGCCGCGCTCTGCTTGCCACGTCGCCATAGGCCTCCAGCGCGTCCATATCCAAATCATCCGACAGCAGCAAGCCATCAAAACCAATCTCGCCGCGAATAATATCTTGAATAATTTTCGGAGAAACGGAGGATGGATGGCCCGGGTCAATATCTTCATAAACAATATGCGCAGCCATGCCCCAAATCGCAGAGCCAACATCCGATGCGCACACATCACGAAACGCTTTAAAGTCGGTATTTTTAAGATCGCTATGCGCCGCCGATACGCGCGGCAAATCCTTATGACTATCCAGCGTCGCGCGCCCATGTCCGGGCAAATGTTTAATCACTGGCACCATGCCCGCCGCCAAATAATGACGACACGCAGAAATACCAAGCCGCGCCACAATATCTGGATCGGAAGAAAAGGCGCGATCACCAATCGCATCATGCGTATCGGGGGTTAAAACATCCAGCACCGGATCACAATTCACATTAATCCCGCACTCCAATAACTCTTCAGATATACGAAGGGTACGAAACCGCAAATCCTCCAGCGCATGATCCATATCCTCCAGCGCCTTATCACCAAAGGCCTGCGCCGGATCATATTGGCGCCACGTTGGCGGCTTCAAACGCTGCACGCGCCCGCCCTCTTGATCAATCAAGATCGGACAATCACGCCCCAGCGCGCCGCGCAAATCCCCCGTCAGCTGCTTAAGCTGCGCCGGATTTTCACAATTACGGGCAAATAAAATAAAGCCAAACGGGTTGGCGGCGCTAAAAAACGCACGCTCATCCTCGGTTAAAACCGGACTAGAAAGGGAGAATATAGAAGCGAGGGGTGTGTTCATTCGCAAAGGATATCAGATTCGAATGCCCTAGCAATATTAAGAACGACGAAAGCCTAGAAAAGATCCATACGCCAAACAACATAATCACAAGCCGACTTTGCAAGCTCAAACACTCTTTTGTCTTCGATTTTGATTTTTTCTCCCTGCTTCGACATTTCTGCCCTTTGCAAAAGAGTCCAAGGCCCCACTTTAGTTGGCCACGATTTAAACCCGGAGGAATGCGCAAAAGCAAGCTGTACGGCGGCGGCGGAAAGGCTTTTCGACACCTCATTCGCCGCAACAATATTAAATTTTTGCTGCGTTGCTAGGCTGTGATTAAATTCAAACCTAATGCTTAGATCGTTTTGCTTCCAAAACTTTTGGTGCTCCACGACAATTTTTCTAAGGTCTTTGGCAACATCAACAATAATTTCTTTTTCTAAATCAGTATGCAAAACGCAGCCCTTTATTTTTTATAAAAAGGACTATCTATGAAAATATGGAAATCGTCAATATATTAATATGGGAAACTACTTCACCACCAAGCAACCACCAGGCTTTTGCGCTTTAATCTGATCACATAAACGGTTGGCGCTATCTTTGCTCATTGGGCCTGCTTGAATGCGGTAGAACGTGCCGCGATCACCAAGGTTGGCTTCCTGAACGCGGTGGCTAAGGCCTGCTAGCGGTAGAGATTTCTGCATCTTACCCCACTCCGCATCCGCGCCCGTGCTGGACGTTACGCTTCCAAGCTGCACGTAATGTGAACCCGGCGTGATAGACGGCGCATTAATCGCATTCCCACCAGCGGCAGGCTCAAGCCTATTCATAGTCGCCGCAATATTCGCAGCCTGTGCTTGGGCCACCTGCTCGCTTTTGGTTGCTGTGCCTTTTGTATCTTTTTGATCAAGCACAGAGCGCACAAACGCCAATGTTTCTGGTGAAGAACCGGCCGCATGAAGCTTGTCTGGCTGTTTGTTCGCCGCCGCTTGCGTTGTTGTGGCCACCGCTGCTGGCGCAGGGGTTTCAACCTTCTTCATTAAATCTTGCGGCGCAATTTTTTCCTGCGTCTGAGCAATCGTTTCCACCTTTGTTGCTTTTGGTAAATCAGTGAGCGATTCAACCGTGCGCGCAGCCTTTTCTTCGGTGCTCGCCTCCGCCGCCGCAACAACTTCATTCTTAATGGCTTCAGCCTCGGCTTTAGCTTTTTCTGCAGCCGCTGCCGCATCCGCCGCTTCATCCGCAAACGCCGCCGCCATATCAACTGGCTCCTCCGTTGGCGCGGGATCTTCTAGCAAATTCTCAATCGGACGCTCTGAAGAAAATGGATTCTCCACCGCATCTGATGCGCGCGTTACATTAAATACTGTGCTGTCCTGATAGGGTACATCCATGCCGCCCGCTTCCGTTGGCGCTTCTTTAAACGCCATCGTTTCGGCCTTAAGCACGGGAACATTAGAAACATCACCAGAATCGGGGTAGCTAATCGCAATCACGCCCGCAAATGCCGCACCAACCGCAAACAAAGCCACAGTAGCAAACAAAGGCGTCTTCATTTTGGATGAAAGCTCCATGCCAAACACCTTCTCAAGAAGACCTCTGTTGCGGGGCCTCAAACCAATGCGCTCTTCTTGCGCAGCTTGGGGGGACGCTGAATATTGTTGTTGATATGGATTTTGCCCGTATGGGGTGAATTGGTTACGCTCAGTCATTTTGTAAGTCCTTGGCCGGAATTTAGATTAAAAATCTTGTGCCTAAAACTTAACGTAAGTCCCAATATAGATCAAATAGCCGTTCATGTTCACGAATGGCATAACGGTCCGTCATACCCGCAATATAATCCGCCACAATGCGCGCTCTGATCCTGTCATCCGTTACTCCACCGCCCTCTTCAACGCGGCGCTGCCAATTATCGGGAAGCGTTTCATAGTTTTTCGTAAAAGCTGTGAATAAGTCAGTAATGATCTTCTCGACCTTGCCGTAGATCCGAATAATTGTGTAATGGCGGTACATGCGCGCAAACAAAAACTCGCGCAACTTATCAACCTTGCGGCGCATATCATCAGAAAACGCCACAATCGCGCGCCCGGCCATGCGCACATCTTCGGGGCTTTGCGGATTAACTTCCGACAGACGCTTGCGGCTCTCCGCCAACACATCCTCCACCATCAGGCCGATCATTTCGCGAATCATTTCCTGGATCAGATAACGCTTACGCAAATCTTTATGGCGCCCGCGCACTGTCTCCAAAGCCTGCCCAAGCAGCTCCAGCTCTTCTAAATCCTCAATCGTGAAAAGCCCCGCCCGCAGACCGTCTTCCACGTCATGATTATTATAGGCAATATCATCAGACAGCGCCGCCACCTGCGCCTCCACCGACGCATAAGTATCAAGGCGTAAATCCATTTTCTCCTGAAGCTCGCGCACCGCAATATGCACCTCGCCCAAATCATGTTTGCCGTAAAGCGGGCCATTATGCTTCACAACCCCCTCCAGCGTTTCCCACGTCAAATTCAAACCATTCCACTCGGGGTATTTACGCTCTAGCGTCGTAAGAACGCGCAAGGATTGATCATTATGCTCAAATCCGCCATAGGGCTCCATGCAAACCTTCAAATAATCCTCGCCAATATGCGCAAACGGTGTGTGCCCTAAATCATGCGCCAGCGCTATCCCTTCCGCCAGATCCTCATTCACCATCAACGCCCGCGCGATAGAGCGCGTAATCTGCGCAACTTCCAAGGTATGCGTCAGGCGCGTCCGGTAATGATCACCCTCATGATAAACAAAAACTTGGGTCTTATATTTAAGGCGGCGAAAGGCGCTAGCGTGGATAATGCGGTCACGATCGCGCTGAAATGGTGTGCGGTTCGCGCTCTCTGGCTCATCATATACCCGCCCCAACGATTCATCCGGCCGGCACGCATAGCTAGCCAGCGGCATAGCGCAATAATTATAGGCTGGCATTTCTTTTTGTTCTGGACTGTTGCTCATTATCGCTCTCACACTATATAATAGAACTATGACCATAAAGATTGATGATAGCGCCGTAAAGCGCATTGAACAGCTCCGCACCCAACAGGGCAAAACCGCGCTTATGCTGCGTGTGACCGTCGATGGTGGTGGATGCTCCGGCTTTCAATACAAGCTAGAGCTAACAGAAGAAAAAACAGATAAAGATTTAATGTTCGAAAATACCGTCGTCACCGACGATATCTCTATGGGATTTTTAAAGGACTCAGTCATCAAATTCGATGATGACCTGATTGGGTCAGAGTTTAAAATCGAAAACCCCAACGCCATATCCGGCTGCGGCTGTGGAACCAGCTTCGCGGTTTAGTTTAGCCCCAGACTTTTAAAGCCAAATCCTGATTTAAAACCAAAACCTGTATCTTTATTATTTCTCAACGCTTCACGGCGCTCGTCCATCGCTTGTTCCTGCTCTTGCCCAGCTTCCACAAGTGCATCTTGGCTGTTCTTGCGCTTCGTTTCAAAACGCGCGCTCAATCCACCTTTTTTATACAGCCCATGGTCTTGTTCTTTTTTAAAATATAACATTTTTCCTCCAATTTGATTTTAACACTCTGTCTAAAAGATTACTTCTTTAGAGCCATTTCATTCAACTGCGCAAGCGCCGCCGCATGAACAGGAAATTCAACATTATAATCTGCCTTCGGATTATCTTGCTCAAACCTATTGCGTCCGGCTGCCAACCATATGTGGCTCAAGCGATACTGACGCTCCGCATCATAAATAGTTTGCCCAGTATCATTATCGTAAAAATACTCTGTATTACCGTCTCTTGGAATATCTGTTTCGAAAACATCACCAACAGTTTGAAAAACAGCTTCACGTTCTGATGTTCTGGGATTATTAACAAGAGAAAATGCTCCAGTTAAATCGATTTGCTCACCAACATCATCAACCGCACCCGCGCTCAACATTTGCCCCATGATCGGAATAGAATTCACATGATCGAGCCGGCGCTGCTCTCGCTTCAAAACAACCAAAGCGACATCTCTTACCGGCGTGGACATACCTTCAGCTTTCATCTTTCTAAGACGCGGCGAATTAGCCTCTTCATAAGTTTCGCGCTGCGCAAAATTATATCCAAAGACCGGAGTATTCGGCGCGGTAACATAACGCACACCATCATTGGCCCCTGTCTTGCTTGCATACAAAATACTAAGCTTGTCTTGACCGGGAATTTTCACAATAGCGTATTGCCCTGTATATGGACTGCCCTGAGCAGGCTTTGCATAATCACTATCAAGAACTGTGACTTTTCTTTCCGGTAAATCTTTTATCATTTTCACTCTCCAATTATCAGATCATATGTAAATATAATATTATTACCCACTTGTCAAATAAATCTCCGCTTGAATGCGGCCCCGTCTTTGTT
>CAKZMN010000272.1 GCA_937128575.1 uncultured Alphaproteobacteria bacterium
CACTTGCGCGGTGGTCTGCGCCGGATATAGGAAAAGAACGTGAGGCCGCTATCTCAGAATGCATAACGGATAAGCCTTTAATTATTTTGCGGGGCAACAGGCATACATTCATTAATATGAATGCACGCACGGAAGGCATCGGCGCGGCTGTAACCATTTAAGCGCCCACGAAACAGCCAGCCCTCTTCGGTTTTAAGCGGCGCAATCATCGGGCTCGCATCTGCATAACGGCGCGGCAATTTTTGAAGCGTGCTGCGCAGCGCTCTGTCGGTGGCGGCGCGGCTGGTGAATGCACCAATTTGGATGGCCCATGTCTTTGGTGTGGTTGGGGAGTAATTCGCCAAAACTGGACGCGCATTTGCGGCGCGATAGGTCTCCCCCCTGTTTCTATTCGCCGCCAATGCAACCAAACCAGATTGCGCGCGATTAAGCGCATCTGGGTCGCTATCGCCCTCGCCAATCGGTTGAATGGTTGATCCTGCTGCAACGCCGGATGTGGGAACGCTTTCGGTAATTGAATTAAGCGCCATGATAATGCCGGGTTTACGCGGTGGGATTGGAGCCTTGGCACTGGCCACGCGAATTTCATGCACCTTACCAAATCCATTATCCAATAATTCTGCCATGTGCGCGTTTCGTGATGCGCCGCTGCGCCCGCCAAATACAACACCAATCAAACGGCGATTATTGCGCACCGCAGAGGCCACAAGATTAAATCCAGAGGCGCGAACATACCCCGTCTTCATGCCGTCCATGCCCTTATACTTACCCAGCAAACGGTTATGGTTGCGATAGGTCTTTCCGGCATAGGTAAAGTTCTGACGAGAGAAATAGCGGTAATATTTAGGATATTGTTGAATAACCGTGCGCGCCATAATTGACATGTCTCGCGCGGTTGAGATTTGTTTGGGGTCATGAAGGCCCGATGCATTTCTAAAGGTCGTACTGTTCATGCCCATTGCGCGGGCGCGGCGCGTCATAAGATACGCAAAATTCTTTTCTGATCGCCCTAAATGCTCGGCAATCGCCACAGCAATATCATTTGCCGATTTCGTAACAAGCGCGTAAATCGCATCCTGCACACGGATGGATGATCCGGACGCCAGGCCCAACTTGCTAGGCACCATCGCGGCGGCATGTTTCGAAATATATATGCGATCATTAAGGCGCACTGTCCCGCGCTCTAATGCATCAAACAGCATGGTCAGCGTCATAACTTTGGTCAGTGATGCGGGATGTAATTTTTTGTCGGCGTGGCGCTGGTGTAAAATCATGCCCGTATCGGCGTCCATAACAATAGACGCATAACGCGGATTAGGTTTTGATTTGGATTTCGCATCAACCGGCGCGGCAAAGCTCAACATAAACGCAAGACATATAGTTAGGCACAATCCGAGATTGAAAAATGATCGAATGGATAAAGACTGTGCCTGCTGCATGCGCGATCTCTTCTTTTTTAAATGTTAATGACGTGCCGTCTTGAATTCGGGCGAGATATATCTGCGTTTCATGACTATAGAATTAGAATGCAAACACATCACAATATAATACATTGATTCCCCAAATATGTCTATGATTCCCTTGGAGAGCCTTCAAAATGCTAAATTTGTGCAGTGCAAAAAATTATTGACGCTTTTGTAATTGATATGATAAAACGTGCCTAATTGTTCGAATAAAATTCTAAAAACACCCCCGCGAGGATATTCATGTCTCAAAAATCAAAAACAACCAAAAATCAACATAACGTTGTGCCCATGACCAAGCCCGCTGCGCCAAAAAAATCAAAAAAGGCCGCTGCGAAAAAGACAAAAGCTAAAAAAGCCTCACCCAAAAAGACGGTGAAAAAAGCGGTGGCTAAAAAGCAAAAGCCCGCTAAAAAATCGATACTAAAAGCGGCCCAAAAACCCACTGCGTTCCTG
>CAKZMN010000273.1 GCA_937128575.1 uncultured Alphaproteobacteria bacterium
TGAAAGACCGGTCAGCGCCACCGCAGACTCCGTAGAGATCCGCGACGTCCGCGAGGTTACAATCCGTGAATCGCGCAAAATCTCGAAAACCATCCTCTACGATCCGGATAATCCGCTGGAAGAGCGCATCTTCCAAGAGCAATTTGCGCCCGAATGCTAGGGGCGCAAATTGGTATTTTAAGCGCGGCTATAAATTAGCTTTTTCTTGGCTTCGGTGCCTTTAAGTCACGCATGCGGCGCGCGTTAGCTAGTTCATTTTCGATTTGATCGAGGTTTTCAGCTAGCTTTTCATTGATGTTTCCACCTTTGATTATGCCGCCCTCGGGAATTAAACCCAATTTCTCAGCAACATATTGATACCCTTCAACCAAATCACCCAGATCAAAACGGAAACGGTCTTTGTCCATGCGCTCCCCTGTTTTTGCGTCCCAAAGACGGCAATTATCAGGGGATACTTCGTCGGCAAGCACAAGATAAAGCTCACCATTATCGCCCCAAATGCGGCCAAACTCCAATTTAAAGTCAATTAAGCGGAGGCCGATACCGGCAAACAACCCCTTCAAAAAGTCATTTACGCGCCACGCCATAGCAGCCATTTCCTCAAGCTCATAAGGATCTGCCCAGCCGAAAGTGAAGATGTGCTCTTCACCGACCAATGGATCACCGAGTTCGTCTTTCTTATAGTAATACTCAAGCAAAGGACGCGGGAGAACTGTGCCGTCTTTCAGGCCCAAACGCTTACTTAATGAACCAGCGGCAACGTTACGCATAACAACCTCTAGAGGCACAACATCAACTTTACGCACCAACTGTTCGCGCATATTAATGGAGCGTATAAAATGCGTCGGGATCCCGATGCCTTCTAGCTCAGTCATAAGATGCGAAGAAATGCGGTTATTCAGAACCCCTTTTCCCGCTATTACAGCTTTTTTTTCTGCATTAAAGGCCGTGGCATCATCTTTGAAATATTGAACAACTGTTCCAGGCTCTGGGCCCTCATACAAAATCTTTGCTTTACCTTCATATATCTTTTTACGTCTGGCCATTTATGTTCCTATCGGCTTATATTTTTTGCTACGTTGATATAGCATTGGATTTTAATAGATTCCAATGCTACAAACCAACTGAATTAGATTTATATCACTCTAAACTATAGGAATGAAAATTAAAATGTCTGGATTTGATGATCGCGAAAAAGCATTTGAAAATAAGTTTGCACATGAAGAAAAGGTGGGCTTTGACGTAGAAGCGCGGTGCTCGAAACTTTACGGGCTTTGGGCCGCTGAACAGTTGGGTTTAGAGAATGAAAATGCAGCGACATATGCACTAGAAGTTGTTGAAGCTAATTTGGAAGAACCTGGCTTTGACGATGTTTTGCGTAAAGTTCGCGCAGACTTTGAAGCCAAATCCTTGGAAACTTCCGACCACGTTATGAATGTGGAGCTAGACAAGGCTTTAGAAGAAGCAAAGCGTCAAATTCTAGAAAACAACAAAGCTTAAGGATTAGCACCATGGCGATGGATGAAGATACACTTAGAAATATGATCTTAGAAGGTATTCCTGATTCTACAGTTGAGATTGATGATTTGCGCGGTGATGGCGACCACTATGCCGCGCGAGTTGTGTCTCCAGCCTTTGCTGGCAAAACTCGCGTTCAGCAACATAAAATGGTTTATGACGCACTCAAGGGTAAAATGACAACAGAGCTTCATGCTCTTGCTTTACAAACATCTACACCAGACGATCAATAAACGGAGAATAGAAATGCAAAATGTAATTTTTGAACGAATCGAAAAAGACATCAAAGAAAATGATGTTGTTTTATATATGAAGGGCTCAGCGGCCTTCCCACAATGCGGGTTTTCTGCCGTTGTTGTACAAATCTTGTCTCAGCTTGGCGCTACATTTAAAGATGTAAATGTCTTAGAAGACAGAGAAATCTGGCAAGGCATTAAAGACTATACTGACTGGCCAACCATTCCACAGCTATACGTTAAAGGCGAGTTCGTTGGCGGCGCGGATATCATGCGAGAAATGTATGCCAATGGCGAATTGCAGCAATTATTCGTTGATAAGGGCGTTATTGACGCGGCTGCTTAATCACTTAAATTTATAATTTTACGAATTTAAACACGCGTGACTTTACTGTCGCGATAGATATTGCACGACATCATTAGACCAAAGCCAACCAATGCCGCCAACATTGACGTGCCGCCATAAGATATGAGCGGCAAAGGTGCCCCCACAACAGGCATAAGCCCCATGACCATGCCTATATTTATAAACACGTAGAGTGAAAAATTCACACTAATCCCGAGTGCCAAGTATCGCCCAAAATCGTGCCGTGAGCGCATAGATATCCATACACCATATAAGAAGACCAAACTAAATAAGAATAATAGAAATAATCCACCTGTCAGACCCCACTCCTCTGCCCACAATGTGAATATGAAATCTGTTTGTTTTTCGGGTAAGAAATTTAAGTGGCTTTGCGATCCATTTAAAAACCCTTTGCCTTCTATCCCGCCCGACCCCAATGCAATTTTCGATTGCATTATATGATAGCCGGAACCAAGCGGATCAGACTCGGGATCTAAAAACGTCAAAACTCTTTGTTTTTGATATCCATGCATAAAATGCCAAGCTACAGGTACGAGAGCGGCGACTAGAGCAAAGCCCAAACCGAAAAGCCAAAGCGGGGCGCCGGCTATAAAGAACAATGAAGCCCCCGCCATGATAATCATTAAAGATGTACCCAAATCTGGTTGCAACAAAACCAATCCAACCGGTAGCATAACGAGCCCCGCAGGTATAATTAAAAACGATAAACGGCGCATATCATCTGACGTTGAGGAATGAAAATAACGCGCCAAAATTAATACAACAGCAATTTTCATTAACTCAGAAGGCTGAAGTTTTATAACCCCAAGATCAATCCAGCGCTGCGCCCCCATCCCTATATGCCCCATAATTTCTACAATCAGAAGCAGCAGAAACCCACTAAAATATATAGGCCAGGCAAGTTTGTACCACCACCGCACATCAACCAGAGCAATAAAAAGCATCGCCACAAAGCCAACTACAAAACGCATAATTTGACGCGAAGCCCAAGGCTCAAAGTTACCACCAGAAGCAGAATATAACGCAGCAAAACCGATACAGGCTATCGAAACCAAAACAAGAACTAACCCCCAGTTTATATGATAGATTTTATCAAGCAGTGTTTCGTTTGATTGAATTTTAATACCTACACCCATCAGTTTTGCCCTTTTTGAATACTAGGCTTTAACTTACCAGCATTAACGGTTGCTTCCGCCTGTATAACAGCATCAGCAGGGTTGCGTTTTTGCGCTTCTATTAACAAATCTTTTGCTATAGGCGCCGCCGCCGAAGACCCACCTCCCCCATGTTCAACCACAACTGAACAAACATAGCGCGGGTTTTTCAGCGGCGCATATCCTACGAACAAGGCATGGTGTCTAGAGCGCCAGGCTAAATCTTCATTTTTCACACCTGCAGCACGTTGTGCCTTTGTAATTCTTTGCACCTGAGCAGTCCCTGTCTTACCCCCCATAGCAATAGCCGAATTCTCAATTCTAGATTTATATGCTGTGCCCTTTTCATGATTAACCACCCGATCCATGCCACGCTTAATAAGTTTTAAGTGCCATTGATCAAGATTCATTTCAGGCCAAGATTCTTGGAATTGCTTTTGATCGTCTAAGTAAGCGGTAATCCAAGGCTTTACCGCCCGCCCGCC
>CAKZMN010000274.1 GCA_937128575.1 uncultured Alphaproteobacteria bacterium
AGCCATTAATCCGAAGGCTTCAGTCGAAGATGGCAGCACGTGGTTTGTAAACAAGCTCTATCATTTCATACATAAAATGGCGCTGGTTTCTTTTGTGGTTGCCGGTGTCAATTTACTGCCGCTGCCCTATCTAGATGGCAGCTATCTAGTGTTCTATATCATTGAGGCCATAACAAAGAAAAAACCAACGCGCCGCATTAAAGCCAGAGCGCTAGCCGGTTTGTTTTTCGTGTTTTATCTGTCTGTGATGATTGCGAATCTGGATAACGTGCCGCGCTACATTGACTCTCGGGTTAAAAAGCTACAGGACTTTATAGGAGACAAAAATTAAAAGGAGCAAAATATGGCCGATCTGAAATTCACAAATGACCACGAATGCATCAAAGTCGATGGCGACACCGCATGGGTGGGCATTACAAAATACGCGCAAGAGGCCTTAGGCGATTTGGTTTATGTGGAGCTTCCGGACGTAGGTAAGCAGGTTAAAAAAGGCGAAGATTTTGCCGTTGTCGAGTCCGTGAAAACTGCCGCCGAAGTGTACAGCCCCGTCGATGGTGAAGTGATCGAGGCCAATGATAACATGAGCGACGATTTAGAGCTCATCACAAAAGATGTTGGTGATGGCGGCTGGATCGCCAAAATCAAAATCTCTGATCCGTCCCAGCTTGAGGGCTTAATGGATCAAGCGGCCTACGAAGAATTTCTAAAAACTGTCGATTAAACCACCACTTCTGAACTTTAAAAAATATAGGAAAACTATGAAAAACTTAATGAAAATATCTACATTGTCTGTCGCTGTTATTACGCTGGGCGCGTGTTCTACAATTACAACAGGAACCACGCAGCCCTTCGAAGTCGTAACGGAGAAAGCAACAGGCGCAAAATGTGAATTGATTGATAGTAAAGGCGCGCGCTGGGTAATACCTGACACACCTGGCACAGTTGAAATCACAAAAGGCGATGGCCCCCTTGATGTTACGTGCTCTAAATCTGGCTTCAAATCAGCAACTGTACGAGTTGAAGAAGGCTTTGCAGGCGCTACGCTCGGTAATGTAATTTTGGGCGGTGGTATTGGTCTTATCGTTGATGCCGCATCTGGCGCAGCGCAGGAATACCCAGACACGGTTGTCTTATGGTTGGAGCCTAATAATTGGTCGTCTAACGCGCAGAAGGAAGAATTCATGTCCGCAAAGGCGGCTTATGAAGCTGAACAAACGGCAAAGAAGACGCCACAAAAACAAAATGAAGATGGTCAACAATATAACTAGGTAAAAAATATGCGTTATCTCCCTCAAACTAAAAAAAACCGTGATGAAATGATGAAGGCTGTGGGCGTGTCCCATGTCGATGAGTTATTTCGTGATGTGCCCAAGGCGGCATTTTATAAAGATGAAGATAACATCCTGCCCAAACATAAGGGCGAGTTAGAGGTTGAGCGTATATTCGGTGCATTTGCCAATGAAAATACGGCGGCGCCCGATGGCCCATTCTTCCTAGGGGCGGGTGCATATTATCACCACATACCATCCACCGTTGATTACATCATTCAGCGTAGTGAATTCCTGACGGCCTACACCCCTTACCAGCCAGAAATCGCGCAAGGCACATTGCAGATGGTGTTTGAGTTCCAAACATTCATCGCGCAACTAACCGGTCAGGAAGTCGCGAATGCTTCGATGTATGATGGCGCGACTGCCGCGGCTGAGGCGGCATTGATGGCGATGCGCATCAACAAAAAATATAAAGTTCAAGAACTAAGTAAAAAAGGACATGCGCTAAAAAAGAGTGAAGAATGAAATTAAAATATATCGTTACAACGTTTGTAATTATCCTAGTTGCTGTGCTCGCAGGACTTTATGCTTATGATAAAAGCAGGGTTTTAGAAACACATCAGAGTCCGGATGGTAATTATGTTTTAATAGTTAAACGTTCAGGAAGTCTTTTTTCTTTCACCATGCCAGGAGACGGAGGAAAGAGCATGCCTGTAGACGTCGTTTTAAAAGATGCTGAAGGCAATATTGTTGGCAACAGTAGTGATACCGATTGTGGCACTTTATGGTTTAGTATAGATATATTTTGGGATGTAGAAAACAACGAAGTCTGGTATGCAAAAGCCAAGACAATTAATGTAAAAACCGGAAAAGTAAGTTGTTGAATTCCAAATGCGAAATAGTACCAGTAAATGAGCACCTTAAAACATATCTTAACCTATCTAGTCTGGACAGCCGTATCAATAGTCTTAAGCTTTGCCTATGTGCGTATGCTTTTAGGCCCCGTACCGGATGAAGAAACCTTTGGAAACTTTTCGTTTGTTGCTCAGCTGTTTTATGGTTATGGCTTATTGTATGTTGGCTTAGTAATAGGAAGTATAGTTGCATTACTGTTCATTCTCATGGATATTTTTCATCTGAAAAAAAGATTAAAAAACAAGCCCAGAAGAACGATAATTCGTTTGTTGATAATTGTGCTTATTATGA
>CAKZMN010000275.1 GCA_937128575.1 uncultured Alphaproteobacteria bacterium
CCAGAATAGCGTTGTGTTAATCAAAAATGCCGTTTTGGCCGCCTCCGATCCGGATGATAGTGGCGTTGGCCTTACCTTTACGGTGACAGGCACGACCAATGGTCAGGTTGAATTTGTATCCACGCCGAACGTAGCCATTACATCATTCACGCAGGATGACATCGATAACTCACGTATTTTGTTCCGCCATAGCGGTCCGCCGGGCGTTGCTGATTTTGACTTCTCTATTGCCGATGGCGGCGAAGATGCGTCGGTGGCCGCAACGGGTACATTTAATCTAACGGTTGATAACACGAACGATGCACCTATCATTTCAACCAACACAGGGCCAACCGTCTTAGAAGGCAGCACAACCACACTGACAACCGCAATGCTGGATTCTTTTGACCCTGATGATTTTGGCGTGGACCTTACATGGACGGCTTCGAACCTGCTTAACGGTATTATTCAGGTCAATGGTGCAACCCAAAACACATTCACGCAGGCCGATTTAGATAATGGATTAGTGACGTTTATTCACGATGATAGCGAAACGACCATCGCACGATTTGATATTCAAGTTGCTGATGGCGGAGAAGACGCAGCGGCGCCGGCAACGGGTACATTTACAATGACCGTAACACCAGTTAATGAAGGCCCAACATTAATCGTCAATGATGGCTCACCCAATGTGGTTGATTTTAACGACTACACCGTCGATGCTTTTGACGCTTTCCAAGATGGACAAGGTGGAGATCCTACAACTTCTAACACCAGCCCCGATGGATCTGTTCTAACCATCAGTGGTAACGCGTGGAAGAAGATCGACATTCCTTATACCTTGACCGCCAATACAGTGCTTAGCTTTGAATTCTTCAGCGACGACATTGGTGAAATTTTCGGCATTGGTTTTGATGATGCAAGCGGCTTTGGCGGCGGCGTAAATGGATACCAGCTTGGCGGAACGCAAGTTTGGAGCGGGATGGATCAAAGCTTCAGAACATACAGCCAAGGCGATGGTTGGGTGCGTTTTGATCTTCCGATCGGTACCGATTATACCGGCGTCATGAACCAACTGGTTTTTGTACTTGATGATGATGCTACCCCGACAGGCGATATTTCATTCCGCAACGTAAATTTCTACGAAAGTGACCAAGCGGTTGATGTAGATGAGGGCGGTACGTTCAACATTACCAACGCACACCTTAACTTTGTCGATGTTGATGATAACGCGGCGGGCGTGACATTCACTGCAAGCAACCTAAGCAACGGTGTTGTGCAGGTGAGCGGCGCAACCCAAAACACATTTACACAAGATGACATTAACAATAACCGCGTCACTTTTGTTCATGATGGGTCTGACACTTTGAATGCTGGTTTTGATTTAAGTCTAATTGATGGCGGCGAAGACGGCACGACAGCAGACACAGGATCATTCACATTGGTGGTCAACCCGATCAACGATGCCCCAGTAGTTAGCGTTAATACAGGCGGCGCGATGCTGGAGGGTGCTAACCTAACAATCACTAGCGCCATGTTGAACGAGGCAGATTCTGATGATGATGGCGCAAATCTGACATACACGGCATCGGCTTTATCTAATGGTCATATCGAAGTTGGCGGCTCAACGCAAAATACATTTACGCAAGATGACATCGATAATAACCGTGTGATTTTTGTTCATGACGGCAGCGAAACAATCGCTTCCAGCTTTAATTTCTCTTTGGCTGATGGTGGCGAAAACGGTGCAGCAGCAGACACGGGTACATTTAACATCACGGTTACGCCGCAAAATGATGCATCAACAATCACAACAAATACTGGCGCAACATTTAACGAAGGCGCATCACTTACGATCACAACTGCGATGCTCAACAGCGCGGATCCAGATGATGCAACAACCCAGCGTACATATACGGCGTCTAATTTGACCAATGGTCATATTGAAGTTAACGGCGCTATACAAAACACATTCACGCAAGATGACATTAATAATAACCGCGTGGCTTTTATTCACGATGACAGCCAAACAACCGCGGCAAGCTTTGACATTTCACTGGCAGACGGCCTAGAGCACGGCGCGGCGGCAGACACAGATACATTCAGCATGGTTATTAATCCACGCAACGATGCTGTATCGATTGTGACGAACACGGGCGCCACTATGAATGAAGGCACAAGCCTGACTATCACAACCGCGATGCTTAATAGCGCCGATGTTGATGACACACCTGCGCAGCGTACATATACTGCGTCTGCCCTAGCGAACGGTCACATCGAGGTGAGCGGCGTTACACAAAACACATTCACGCAAGATGACATTAATAATAACCGCGTGGTTTTTGTCCATGATGATAGCCAGACAACAGCCGCCAGCTTTAACATCTCTCTCGCCGATGGCCTTGAGCACGGCGCAGTGGCAGATACAGATACATTCAATATTACCGTTAATCCTGTTAATGACGCTCCGGTTATTGTTAACAATACTGGCGGCACTGTTTTAGAGGGCGGCGCAACGTTCTTTAGTAATGCACGATTGGCCGCAACAGACGTTGATAATATTAATACGACGCTGACCTATACTATCACCGCGCTTCCAGCTGGTTTAATCGAGAACACCAATACCGCTTCCACGCTGACCATCGGCAGCACATTTACACAAGGCGATATTGATAATGGCTTTATCCGTTATACACATGATGGTGGTGAGACCCTGTCACAAGCCATGTCGTTCACTGTTGATGATGGCGCAATCACATTGGGTGCGTCCACCTTCACATGGAGCGTGACACCAGTAAACGATACGCCGCACGCTCTAGGTTTAACCGCGATGGAAGTCGAAGAAAATAGCGACATCGGAACTTGGATTAGCGATATTTATGCATTGGATGTTGATCTTCCGGGTGACAGTTTTGCCTTCTCTATTATGGCGGACCCAGATAGCAAATTCGCGATTGTTGGCAATCAGCTTTTTGTAAATGCTGAGCTAGATTTTGAAACAGCCGAAACACATTCCGTTACGATACGCGCCAATGATGGCAATGGTGGCTTTCTTGACCGCACCATGACGATCAATGTTCTAGACTTTAATGAAACACCGTTCATTGCCGCGCCTGAAGGCGGACAAAACCAAGGTGGGTTTGACGGCTTTGCGATTGAAGAAGAAAAGCGTCGCCAGCCTGCAGGAGAATCTCTCATTCGCGCCTCCCTATCAGGCAATGATGTTCTATTGAGTAACGCGTTTTATGGCGAAGATGGCCTTAATCAAATTTTGCGACAAAACACGACATTTACAATTCGTGAAATGACGCAAGATCAAGACATCATTGAAAATTTTGATCCTGTTCAACAGGCAACCCAAGATGAAATTGATGATACTTCTAATGAAGAGATGCAAGAAGAGGTGCGCTTCACCAGCATCCGTGAAATGTTGGAAGCCATGGAGAATTTTGGAGATGATGAAGATAGCGGCGATGATGAAGACGACAATACAAATTTAGAGTTTTATAATCTCTATGACCAATTCGAAGATGTTTTAACCTATCACGAACAGCGCAAAGCAAAACTCAGAGAAGCCTTAATGTCTTAGGGCTAACACTTTAACGCGCCCCAGCCAAAGCATAGTTAATCAAATTAATAACGTTTTTTCTTTATTGGCTGAATTACTTTTCAGAGACCAACTCAGTAAATTTTGGTGAAATTTTTATGAGGCGCTTTTTATATAAGCTGCCTAAGGCACGTTTGAAATTTTTTTTACTGACATTAAAGTTTGCGTAAATTAAATCTGGTGGGCTTTTATCTGATAAATTTAAACGCCCGCCATTTTCCTTTAACTGAGTTAATATCTCTTCTTCCAGATCGTCTCGAGTTTCTCTATCTAGCTTATTAATGTTGATATTGATTTTTCCATCTTCACGAATTTTCTTTACCCAGCCCTTCATTTTGCTACCAATTTTTAATGGCTGCGCTAGCTCTTCATGGTAGATCAAACCTAATTGCTCATCATTTATAATGACTTTAAACCCCAGCTCGCTTTCACCAGCGACCATTAGATCCACGGCCTGCTTAACCTCTAAATCGCCATAATGCTCGTCTAGGTGCCGATGAAGTTTCATACTGGCGATGGGGCGCTGGTTTTCATCTTGGTACACATAAACCACACAAAAATGACCATTGCGCACGGCGCCAATTTGTTCTGAAAAGGGCAAAAGTAAATCTTTGGGCAGCCCCCAATTTAAAAACGTGCCGCGCTCTCCGCTTGACACAACTTCTAAATAGGCGCATTCACCAAGTTGAGCGAGGGGCTTTGCCATTGTGGCGACGATTTCCTCTGATGCATCAAGATAAACAAAGGCCTGCACGCTATCGCCGACCTTTATATTTTCAGGCGTGTCTCGCAGCGCTATATCACCATACTCACCACCATCGGCATATACGCTGTATTCTGCAACGTCCGTAACCGTTAATGCGTTGGTGTGATAAACCTTGATCATATGAGGTGCCGCCCATGAATTAAGAAAGAAAATTATTGTGCGTGACTAGACGGCACAATTTTCAATGTTTAAGACTACTTTACTGTTTTGGCCTTACGGGCGGGCGCTTGCGCCTGTTCTCTGTGCGCCTCACAATAGGGCAAGGTGGGAACGCTTGGCTTGCCACAGAAATGAAAGTCTTCATCTTCGGGGTTGCCAATGGGCCAACGGCACATGCCGCTTTTTATATTTAACATGGTAACGGTGCTCATGTTCAAAATCCTCTCGCTAATATCGTGAACCTGTAAAACGCAACGCGTTTTAGCCATTTATCTTAACTTAATCGGCTAGCGCTTAAAAAAGCAAAAAGACATAAAAAGCTTGGAAGTCGCCGCACCATAAAGGAGTTTTACAGCTTGTGCAAATAAGTCGTAAAAAGTTCGAATTTTCGCACTGATGGTATAAGTGATTGATAACACTTGCGGGCTACTTCTATTACGGGCGAATAAGAAAAATCCAGAAAAAATGAACGGTGCGTACTACGTAAAAATTATTCAAAATAGGGGTAGATTTTTATTCTTATCTCCTTTAACAAGTTGAGCAATTATTAACATTGTAACGAAAAGCTGAAAAATGGATATTCATACTATCTACGCCTTTGTTGGTTTTATGCTGGCTGCCTATGCCGTTATTGCTAACGATTCCGTTCAAACCTTGGGAACCTTTATCGCATCAAACATTCGCGTGTTTAAATGGTATTGGCTCTGGATTGCCGCGAGTATCGTCTTAATATTCACGCTTATGTATGGCTGGCACATTAATGGCGGCGACATTTCTTATGGACGCTTGGCCAAAATTCCTCCCGTTGAAATTCAGTGGTATCACGCGGCGGCGCCTGCGGTGCTTGTGCTGTTAACTCGCATTGGAATTCCTGTTTCAACGACCTTCCTTGTCCTGTCTGTTTTCGCATCCACCTTTGTTTTGGAAAAAATGCTGGTCAAATCAATTGTTGGCTACGGACTTGCCGCCATTGTTGCTTATGTTCTTTGGATGGTTTTAGCCCATTTCATGAATGAAAAATTCAACACGGTTAAAAAAAGCTCCCGTAAATATTGGCGCACAGCGCAATGGCTTTCTACGGGCTTTCTTTGGTTTTCTTGGCTTTCTCATGACATGGCGAACATTGCGGTCTTCCTACCGCGTGAGCTTCCGTTTGATATGTTGATGGGTGCGATTTTCGTGCTGGTTGCTTGGCTTGGCGTTATTTTCTATACGCAAGGCGGGAAAATCCAAACAATTGTGCTGGAAAAAACAGGCTCTCGCTTTATGCGCTCTGCCACGATTATTGATTTAATCTATGCAATCATTCTTTGGTATTTCAAAGAACTGAACAGTATTCCAATGTCTACGACATGGGTGTTTGTTGGTTTGTTGACTGGGCGTGAATTGGCAATCGCGACAGTGCACCGTGCGAACTATAAGTTTGGCTATGTCTTCCCATTGGTTGGAAAAGATTTCGGAAAAATGATGATCGGTTTGATGGTTTCGGTAGCGATAGTTCTTACCATTCACTATCTGATTAACCCCACTTCATAAGTTACAAACTTAAAACATAGGGCTTAAAACATGTTGCTTTCTAAATTGTTCTTAAAATCTTTGCTGCTTACATCTGCGCTGGCGGTTGTGCATATATCTCCTGCTTTTGCCGATGCGAAAGACGACCGCATCGCAGCCATGGAAGCGCAAATGAAGATCATGATGGAAGAAATTCAATTACTTAAAGCCGAAAAAATTGTTGAGGACAAAGAGCAAGCCACCCTAAAACAACAGGTCCAAGCGATCGAAGAAAAAACCGATAGTGCCATAGCGAATATTGCTCCCGCCGCGGGCGGCGGTATGGCGTATGATGACGGCGTTAAAGTCTCTATGAAGGGAGCGGCGCCTAAAATCACGAAAGGGGATGCGTCTTGGCAGCCCTTTGGCCGCATGCATTTGGACGCAGGACACATTAACGATGATGCTGTTGATCACCCAAACAGCACGGAATTTAGACGCGCGCGTTTAGGTGCAAAAGGTAAAATTTCAAAAGACTTTGGTTATAAATTTGAAGTTGATTTTGCTGGAAACGGCACCAGCCTGACTGATGTTTATTTGAATTATGTTGGCCTTGATAAAACTGATATTAAAATTGGGCATTTTAAGCCTGCTTATTCCTTAGAAGAAATGGCAAGCTCGAATGACCTTTCATTCATTGAGCGTTCCACCGCGGTTGATTCCTTTACAAGTTCCCGCAAGCTCGGCGTAGGGTTTAATACGCATGATGACAATTGGTCTGTGGCGGCGGGCATGTTTGGTGGATCTGCTGGAACGCAAAGTTCTGATGATGAAGAATATATGGTTTCCGGACGTGTTACTGCCTTACCTGTCTCTGAAGAAGACAAGCTGGTTCACGTTGGTGCATCAGCCAGCTACCGCTCACCAGATCAGGCAAATGACACGTTTGATTTTGATGCTCGCGCCGAAAATCGTTTGCAGGTTGTCGATTCAGTTTCCGCAGTTATTACAGATGCTGACAATGCACAGGTTTATGGCTTGGAGGCCGCTGCAAGTCTTGGTTCGTTTCACGCCCAAGGTGAATATCTAATTACAAATGTGAATAATCAGGCCGGTAACGATCCTACCTTCGCGGGTGGATATGGTCAGGTGTCGTGGTTTGCGACAGGAGAGCACCGCCCCTATTCTGCTTCAAAAGGTGCTTTTGCTGCACCCAAAATTGCACGCCCATTTGATCTGTCACAAGGGGATTGGGGGGCGCTTGAACTTGCTGCGCGTTACTCTCATCTTGATTTGAATGATGGCGGCATTACGGGCGGCGAAATCAACAACATGACCTTGGGCGCCAATTGGTATCTAAATGATAATATTCGTTTTTTGGCGAACTACATCATTGTTGATACAGACAATAATGCCGTAACGCCAAATGATGACCCGCAAATCGCTATCATTAGATCACAGATGAAGTTCTAATACTTCAAGCATATAGCCACTTGCAGTCTAACCCCTAGCTTTGCCTGAAGCCGCTTCTAATTCTTCACGCGGGCCGAAAAACTCGAAGTGAACTTGTGCGGCAGGGATATCCCATTTAACCAAGGTTTGATAAATATTCACCATAAAGGGCTTAGGGCCACAGAAATAATAATCCGCGTGGTGATCAGGCACCATTGACTCAATGAACTGTGCGTCCACAAACCCTGTTGAGCACGCACCCTCACGCGTTACGCCATCAATTTCTGAATCGCTGTAGCGGTAAAGGGCTGTAAGATTTTCGTGTTTTTTTACCAGCTTGTTGATTGTGTCCTTGAAGGGTTGAACCTCTTCATTCAAGCATCCGTGAATAAAAATGATTTTACGATCTGGCATAGCTGCAGTCGCTGTTTTTAACATACTCAATATCGGTGTAATGCCTACACCAGCGGCAAGTAGAACCAAGGGGCGATCATTTTGATCATCTACATTTAAGAAAAATTCACCGCATGGTGGTCCCACCTCAAGCACATCGTCGATCTTTACATCATCATGCAGCTTATTAGACACATATCCTTTCGGTGTGTCTGCCTTGGCGCCCATTTCTTTTTTCACACTGATGCGGAAATAATCCTGCCCGGGCTTGTCGGACAAACTATAGTTTCTCATCGTAGTAGAGCCTTCCGGCGTGGGCATACGTACAGTGATATATTGCCCCGGCAGATAGTCCACCAATGCCCCACCATCTTCGGGCTTCAAATAGAAAGATGTAATAACACTGCTTTCTGGTTCTTTCTTTTCAACCTTGAACTTCCTAAACCCATCCCAACCTCCAGGCTTTTGAGCGGTTTCATCATAAATTTGTTTTTCCCTGCCGATTAGAATATCAGCTAAAAACCCATAGGCCTCGCCCCATGCGTTAATAATATCTTCCGTTGCCCCTTCGCCAAGAACTTCGCGAATAGACGCGAGTAAATTCGCGCCTACAATCGGATAGTGCTGCGGCTTAATCATCAATGAGGCATGTTTCTGGGCGATTAATTCTACAGCGCCGCTAAGCACTTCTAAGTTATCTATATGGGCGGCGTAAGCACAGATCGCTCCGGCTAGTGCGCGTTGCTGCGTACCTTCGGCTTGATTAGCCGGGTTGAAATATTCTGCTACCTCTGGATTATGAGAGAACATCCGTTCATAAAAATGCTTGGTCAAGGTCTCGCCATGTTCTTGTAGAATAGGTGCGGTGGATTTAACGATGTCGATAGTTTGTTGGCTAAGCATATATAGGTTCCTTATAATATATATTTAAAATACACATTATAATTGTCTTAGTACTTTTGCAACCCTGTTTTATAGTAAAAATATGCAGCTAACCTCGTTCACAGATTATGGCCTTCGTACATTGATGTATCTTGCCGCTCGCCCAGAAAAAATGTCGAGCGTGAAAGAAATATCCGAGCATTACGATATCTCGCGCAATCATTTAGTGAAGGTGGTCCATCGCCTTGCTCAACTTGAATATATTGAAACAACCAAGGGTAAGGGGGGCGGCATTCAACTTGCTAAAGGTGCAGAAAATCTTCTTTTAGGCGATCTAATTGCGCAGCTTGAGCCCAATATGAATGTGGTTGAATGCTTTGACGCTAAAACAAATACGTGCCGAATAACCGATTCATGTCAGCTGAAACACTATCTGTTTGAAGCCACAAAAAGCTTTACCGATGCCATGAACAAATACACTTTGGCCGATACGGTAAAGAACAGTGCGTTCATGTCCCTTTAATAGACATGACCGCGCTTGCAGCTTACTCTTTAAAGAAGCTGTTTTATATTAATGGCTTTTTCATGTAACATAAGTCAGGCGTCAGATCTGGACGCTTTTTATATAATCAATTTCTCGATTACTAAGATTATCTGTTGATAAATCGTTAATATTTTCAGTAATGATGATATAGCTGCCAGTATATTTGCTGTCTGTATTTGCTTGTATATTTATGTTCATAAGTATATTTTTAGGTTTAAATAAAATAGATCTAATTGCTAAGTAAAAATGAGTATAGTCTCTTTGAATTTGAATAAGTTTTTCACTACCAGAACAAATGTCGTAAGCCGCT
>CAKZMN010000276.1 GCA_937128575.1 uncultured Alphaproteobacteria bacterium
AGTGTTTGTCATGTTCATCCATCCTTTTCTTCGCATTATGAATGACATAGGGGTCATAAAAAATCAATCAATAGAAAAGTTTGCATAACTGCAGCGTTGTGTGTTTATTAGATGTATCTCATTAATTGAAAGACTGTGTAAAAATGTCCAAAAGCAATAACGCCCGCACGAAAAGAGCCCGCAGCCGAGAAGAGCTAAGCATAGAGTTTGCAAAGAACACCCCGCTTGCTGGCAACATGATTGAAATAAACAGAGACGTGCACAACATCCTCTCTGACATCATAGATCAAAAAGACTTGTTCAAAGGATTTCACTTTAAATACATCAAAGAATGCTTCGAGAGCACAGCCACAGAAAAGAAATCCGCTGTAGCGCAGCGCATTCGCTACAACAAAATCGTCACAAAAGAAGAATACGATAATTTGCAGCCGCTGCTAAAGCGCATAGAAAAAGCTATTGAAACCAGAAATGCGCTTAACAAATCTGGTGATTTAAAAAATGAGTTCCGATTAGAAAAAAATCTCACAGAAAAAGAGAAGCGCCTAGAAAAAAAGAAAAGTGAAGCGCACGATCCGAAAACAACGTTTGAATATGAACAAACAAAAGAAAGTTATAAAGAGCTAAAGCGTGAAATTTTGAGGAATAAGCTAAAATACATTCAGCCCCTCATCTCTAACCTGATTGCAGATTATGCAGATCAAAAAGCACAAAAACAAATTAGCTGCGCGCAAAGACGTGAAGCAGAAAACTTTAGACCTAAACCAAGCGGCTTTGCTCAAGCGCAGCTTTAATATAGCTGACGAATAATGGATGCGGATCGAACGGTTTGGATTTTAGTTCTGGGTGGAACTGCACCGCGATAAACCATGGATGATCTTCGATCTCAACAATTTCCGGCAATTGGCCATCTGGAGAAACACCAGAAATTTTCATGCCTTGCGCCTCAAGCTGCTCCTTGAAATCCATATCAACTTCGTAGCGATGACGATGGCGCTCACTAATTTCTTCTGCGCCATAGGCTTCCGCAACTTTGGAGCCTGGCGTTAAAATGGCCGGATATGCGCCAAGGCGCATTGTGCCACCCTTATCGGTGTTCTCGTCACGCATTTCAATCTTGCCGTCCTTCACCCACTCGCTGATCATCGCAACAATCGGGGTTTCACATGGACCAAATTCAGTAGAGCTCGCGCCCTTAATACCGCAGAGATTGCGCGCGGTTTCAATAACCGCCATCTGCATACCAAAGCAAATACCGAAATACGGAATCTTACGCTCGCGTGCAAATTGAACGGCCTTGATCTTGCCCTCAGAACCACGGTCACCGAAACCGCCCGGAACCAAAACGCCATGAACATCTTTCAGATAATCCACCGGATCGCCCGTTTCTAAATCTTCGGCCTCGATAAACTTCAGCTCAACCTTCGCGTTATTCGCAATGCCACCATGAATAAGCGATTCATTGAGCGACTTATAGCTATCCGCCAAATTAGTATATTTACCGACAATGCCAATGCGCACGGTGCTCTCCGGCTCTTTCACGCGCTTAACAATGTCTTCCCAAATCGATAGATCCAGATTTTCAACATCATCAATACCGAAATAATCCATAACGGCGGTATCTAAACCTTCCGCATGATAAGTCAGCGGCACTTCGTAGATCGAACTAACATCTAGCGCGGGAATAACCTTGTTATCTTCTAAGTTACAAAACAGCGCAATCTTGCTCAGCTCTTCCTTCGCAATTTCACGATCCGCGCGGCAGAGCAAAATTTTCGGACGAATGCCGTAGCTCATCAATTCTTTCACTGAATGCTGGGTCGGCTTTGTTTTAAGCTCACCCGCCGCCGGAATATAAGGCAGCAACGTCACATGCAAAAATAGTGAGCGCTCCTGCCCAACCTCATTACCAAACTGACGAATGGCCTCTAGGAATGGCAGGCTCTCAATATCACCAACGGTGCCGCCAACTTCACACAGCACAAAGTCTGCTGATCCATCTTTCTCGCGGATAAAATCTTGAATTTCGTTTGTAATATGGGGGATCACCTGAATGGTGGCGCCCAAATAATCGCCGCGGCGCTCACGCTGCAGCACGCTGGTGTAAATACGCCCGGTTGTTGTGTTATCCATGGCCTTCGCCGGAACGCCGGTAAAGCGCTCATAGTGACCCAAATCAAGATCCGTCTCCGCGCCATCATCGGTCACATATACTTCACCATGCTGAAACGGGCTCATCGTACCGGGATCAACATTGAGGTACGGATCAAGCTTACATAAGCGCACCTTATAGCCGCGCGCTTGCAACAATGCGCCAAGCGCCGCGGAGCCGAGCCCTTTTCCTAATGAGGAAACAACGCCGCCGGTTATAAAAATATATCGTGTCATCTTACTCTGCTATGGGGATTGCTGGTGGTTCTTGGGGAGTATTTGGTGCATCGATTTCAATCTCAATCTCAACATCATCGGCGATTTGTTCAATGGCAACGGGTGTGTCTTCAAGCTTATCAAGAATGCTTTTGCCTGCATCGCTGCTGCGACCGGCAAGAATGCCAAGGGCTAAGCTGGTGCAGAAAAAACCTGCCGCGCAAAAGCCTGTCGCTTTGGTCAAAACACTGCCCATGCTCTTTGCAGAGGCAACGTTGCCCAAACCGCCACCACCACCGCCGATACCAAGACCGCCGCCTTCAGAGCGCTGAAGCAAAACAAGACCTATAATTGCCAAGGCCAAAATCAAATGTATTACGAGTACAACTTCCATGGGTGCTTTGTTTATTCTCTTTATAAGGTTTATGCAAGTGCCGCTTGCGCAATTTTTAAAAATTGATCTGCGCTTAGGCTCGCCCCACCAATCAAACCACCATCAACATTCTCTGTTGCCAGCAATTCTTTAGCGTTCTCGGGCTTCATTGATCCACCATATAAAATACGTAGCTTGTTCGAATCTTCAAGCTTTTCCTGCAGTTTGCGACGTATAAAGCCGTGCATAGATTTAACATCTTCTGCGCTCGCGCTTTTCCCCGTCCCAATCGCCCATACAGGTTCGTAGGCAATAACAGTGTTTTGCGCATTCGCACTATCGGGCAATGCGCCGCTTATTTGCTTGGCAACCACCTCTTCTTGAACGCCGAGATCCCGCTCTTCTTCTTTTTCACCCACACATATAATAGTGATCAAATTACTCTTATGCGCCATCTCCGCCTTGCGGCGCACCGTCTCATCGGTCTCGCCGTGATGCTGCCTACGCTCTGAATGCCCTAAAATAACGTGAGAGCAACCAGAATCGGCAATCATCTCCGCAGACGTATCGCCCGTGCGCGCACCATTGGCCGCCGCTGAGCAATCCTGCGCGCCATAGGCCACGCTGTCATTCCCATGAAGCGCATGCCGCACAGCATATAAATGTAGATATGGGGGACAAACCAGAAAATCACAATATTCAAGCAGCACCTGAGAGCCGAAAATACCATTCACGACATCCGCGATGAGCCCCTTGGAATCATCCAAGGATCCGTTCATTTTCCAGTTTCCGGCAATGAGTTTTTTGTTCATGTATTGCTCCTTTGCAAACAGCGCCTTATAGTGCATCTTCGTTGGTCACAAAATCAAGTGCGAAAAGGTAATAATTATGGTCATGAAGGCTTTGCGCGATGGCGCAAAAGGTGGTGTTTCAAAGTTTATTTTATTTGGCTTCCTAGTGCTCGCCACAGGTGGACTGGTGCTTATGGATGTTGGCGGGTTCTTCCGCGGCGGCGTCTCTGGCAGTGACGTAGCGCGCGTTGGCGACCACGTGATTAAGGCACAAACCTTCGACAGCAATTTGCGCCGTACGGTCTCTCGCCTTGGCATGTCAACGCAAGAAGCCTACAAATTGGGCTATGTTGGACAAATTTTATCCACCGAAGTTAGAGGCCTATTGGTTGCGCAGGCCGCATCCGATCTTGGCGTGTCCATTCCCGATTCCATGGTCGCCAAACAAGTATCAGACTTGGTAACGCCGCTGGCGAAAAACGGAGAATCACCGAAAAACATTTTGGAACAAATTCTGCGCGCCCAAGGACTGAACGAAGCAGAATTCACCAAAAGCATTTCACGCGACATGGGCAACAACCTGATTACCAATACATTTGATGCCAGTTTGAAAAGCGTATCTGACGATATGTTCATCGATTTGTATAAATTCAAAAACGAAACTCGCAACATTCGCTACATCACCTTTATGGATAAGGACGTTAGGAACACAACGCCGCCTTCCGACTCTGATTTAGAAAACCTGTACCGCGCCACCCAAGAAACATACGCGCAGGCAGAAACGCGAATCTATAAAATCGTAACCATCGACACCGCCGCCCTAGAAAAGGCGCTGTCTATTTCAGATGAAGAAATCAAAAGTATCTATGAAAGCAATATCGACCTATACACAACCGCCGCCTCCTGGACACTTGATCAAGCTTTAGTGCCAACAAAGGATCAAGCGCAAAAGATTTTTGAACAAGCCAAAGCCGGTAAGTCTTTGAAGGGCGCTGTTGAAAGCGTAACCACAAATGTCTCTGGCTATATCGGTGAGCAAGACTTCACAGAAGCAGCCCTATTAGAAGCCGTGAAGCAACCCGTCATGGACACGAAAGAGAGCGGAATAACATTAGAGCCCATCAAGTCCCCGCTGGGCTGGCACGTTGTGACAGTAAAAAGCACAAACCCCGTGCGCGTAAAGCCACTATCGGAAGTGCAAGGCGAGATCAAAGAGGAGCTTGTTGAGGCGCAAATCATTGATCAGCAATATGAACTGGCCAATGCCGTTGATGACATGCTCGCCTCTGGCGCATCTTTAGAAGATGTCGCGGAAGAGATCGACCTAAACATCACCACCCTGCCCGCCATCAACCAATATGGCGTAGCCGCAGATGGTAAAGATGCCCTAAAGGACTTCACAGCCGCCCGCGCAAGCATCATCGAAACCGGCGCAACATTGCAGCAGGGCGAGACCTCCCCCATATTCGAAAGCATGGACGGTCAATTCATGGCTGTTTATCTACAGAGCGTGACACCAAAATCATACACGCCGTTTGATGATGTAAAAGACGAACTCGCAAAACGTTGGAGCGGCGATCAAAGCCGCGTGGCCAATAAAATGCAGCTCGGCCAATATCTAATGTCCATGACCACAGAAAATAAATCTTTGGCAGACATCGCAAAGGCGCACGGCAAAACGGTTAAAAGCGAAAGCAAAATCGCGCGCAACAAAACGGACGTGGCAAATTTCCCCGTACGTGCAATCGATAATATGTTCGAGGCAAAAATCGATGCCCCGCTTATCGTTGATGTGGATGGCGGCGCGGCGCTGGCTGTGGTCACTGGATATGACTGGCCAAAAGTTGATCCGCAAAATGCTGACTTCCTAGCCTTCAAGGCCGCGATGCTTAGTGATTTGCAAAATGAATCTTTGGGACTGTACCTGACAAAGCAGCAGGATAAATACAAAGCGACAGTGAACCAGAGATTGCTTGATCAGCTATATGGCCCGCAGGCACAGACCAACTAAAGATGAGCAGTCCATTCAACGAATTTGAAACGCAATACAAGGCGGGCAAAACGCAGCTCGTCACGCGCTGGATTTCTGGTGATCTGGAAACCCCTGTCTCTGCCTATCTAAAGCTCTGCCAAGATAAATCAAACTGCATCTTGCTGGAATCGATTGAGGGCGGCGCAACGCTTGGCCGCTATTCCGTCATCGGCTTTGATCCTGATTTAATCTGGAAGGATAGCGAGCATAAAGATCCGCTTACATCGCTCAAACAAACCATCAAGGACTGTCATATTGATGTGGTGCCGGATGGCCTGCCGCCTATGGCTGCCTCTGGCCTGTTTGGCTATATCGGCTATGACATGGTGCGCCTCGTTGAGGATATCCCCGACAACAACCCCGACGACCTCGGCATCCCGCAAAGCATCCTGATGCGCCCGCAAGCGCTGGTTATTTTTGACAACATCAAAAATATGATCTGCCTTGTGACGCCTATATATAGGCACGCGCAAAACCATGACGCAGATGCCAAAGCGCATTATAACGCAGTGATAGAGCATCTAGATAAAATTGAAAACGATCTGCAGCAGGCCGTGCCCGCGCATCTTCTTAAATCTAAAACAAACCTGACATCCCCATTGGAGGTAAGCTCCAACACAACGCGCGAGGAATATCACGCCACCGTGAAAAAGGCCGTGGATTACATCCATCAGGGTGAAATATTCCAAGTTGTGCCGGGCCAGCGCTTCAGCGTCGATTTCGACCTGCCCGCTTTTGATCTATACCGCGCATTGCGCAAACTAAACCCATCCCCCTTCATGGTGCATTTAACACTAGAAGACTTCTCTCTTGTCGCATCCAGCCCTGAAATATTGGTGCGCGTGCGCGGCGGCACCGTCACCATTCGCCCCATTGCGGGCACAAGAAAACGCGGCAAGGACGCGGCAGAAGATGCGGCGCTGGCGGAAGATTTATTATCCGATCCCAAGGAACGCGCGGAGCATTTGATGCTGCTCGATCTTGGCCGCAACGATGTTGGCCGCGTGTCAGAATTTGGCAGCGTCTAAGTCACCGAAGAGTTCGTCATCGAAAATTACTCCCACGTCATGCACATCGTCTCCAACGTGGAGGGCACATTGCGCAAAGATTTTGACATCGTTGATGCACATTTCGCAGGCTTCCCCGCAGGAACCGTCAGCGGCGCGCCAAAGGTGCGCGCGATGGAAATCATCGACGAGCTAGAAAAATCCCGCCGCAGCTATTATGGCGGCTCCATGGGGTATTTCTCTGGTAACGGGGAAATGGATAGCTGCATCGCATTACGCACAGCCTTAGTCAAAGATGGCAAAGCCTATGTACAGGCTGGCGGCGGCGTCGTCGCAGATAGCGATCCAGAATTCGAATATCAGGAAACCATCAATAAATCCCAAGCCATCATCCGCGCCGCAGAAATGGCTATTGAACAGGCAAAGGGGTAAGCTTCGCCGCTGGTCTATCAACCGCCGCGTCTGGCCCCACCAAAGATTTAAGCTTCACTTTTTTAGCAGTCGCCTCCGGCTCCACCGAAACGTCAGCCGCAATCTTGGGCGCAGACTTCACGCTAACCTGAACAGGTTTCTGGCGATCATTTCTAACAACCGCGCTGACTGGAACAACCTGAATGCCCTTCGCCGCCAATGCCAACGATGCACCGACCGTTGTCGACAGCAG
>CAKZMN010000277.1 GCA_937128575.1 uncultured Alphaproteobacteria bacterium
CCGTGCCAGAGCTTGAGAGTAAGCTTTAACACTTATTGACATATTTCCACTCAAGCGTTAAAGCTATCTAATATTTTCATATTAGGGAGCTTCGCTGTGTTCGGATTTTTTAAGAAAAAGAAAAAAGTAACGGAAGAGACAATTGATAAAGAATTGGGCCCTGCTGTTTTCTTAAAAGATAAAAGCAGCAGTTTGCGCATTGAGTTTACGGATGCCGCAGTCATCGTGCTAGACATTCAAAAGCTGGCAGTCAATTTATGCTTTCAATTTGGAGTGCATACTCAAAGCGAGACTGCTCCTAAGGCAAGCAACCTGACTATTAACGGACCAACACAAGTTAATAAAAACACTGACTTCACCAAACTTTTATCTAACAGCTTTAATAACGAGCACCTAAAAATCACTCGCCCAGATCATACAAAGGCTGTTTTTCAGGTTGGTGTAAATGATGAAATACAAAAGCATTTTGATGAGCACATAAAAACCATTTAAGGCTCCCTACTCTTTCATCTTGAAGACAGGCTTGTCGGTTTTGTCGAAGGTAGCGCCTTCGGTGTTTGCACCCTCTAGGACAACGTCATTCATTTTTGCGCCTGTGAAGTCAGCGTTGGTTAGGTCGGCATCTGTGAAATCAGCGTAGGATAAATCAGCGTTTTTAAAGACCGCATTTTTCATTTGCGCGCCCGTTAATTTCGCGTAGCGGAATTTAGCGCCCTCAAAGTCACAGGGGCTGAAGCGTTTTGTACCGCTGCCCGCGCCGAATAATAGAGAGCTACAATTCGCGCCGTGAAGGTTGGCGTGGGAGAAGTTTGTGTTTTTAAAGCTGGAGCCTCTAAGGTCCGCCTCCTCCATATCGCAATTACGGAAGTCAGATTCGTCAAGGATCGCGCTTTGCAGTTGTACCTTATACAAGTTCATGCCAAAGAATTTTGCAGCAATAGCCTGAACTGCGGTGAGTTTTTCCATTTTTAGTGTTTTTAAAACGCGAAGATCGATACGGCTTAAGTCTAGCTGTTTTCCGCTTTGCCCCGCGGAATCGACCCATGTGCGGTGCTGTTCAATCATATTTGGCAGAGGCTCGTCCATATCAGAGACGGATACGCCGATATTTTCATCTGTAATGGCGGTTGAGAGATCCGCATCTTTTAAATCATTGACGGCCACGCCTGTCAGAATTGTAGAGCTAAGGTTTGCGCCCTTGAATTGTGCGCCGCCGACCTCCGCATTTGATAGATCGGCACCCTCTAGCTGTGCGCCGCTGAGATCGGCCTTAGATATGTTTGCCCCCGCCATGATGGCATCTGAAAAATCGGCCTTTGATGCCATGGAGCCCGCAAGTTTGGCGCCGCTTAAGTTCGCGCCCTTAAAATTAACAGCTTGACCGCCGCTGGCGTTTTTCCCATCAGAGAAACCACCAACGCGCAAATCGGCCTTTTCAAGATCTGCGCCTTCTAAGTTTGCATTCTCAATGCGCGCGCCGCGAAGATCGGCGCGAATGAAGCAGGTTTGCAAAAGATTAGACTCGCTGAGGTTACAGGCATAGAGCGATGCCTCTTGGAAATTTGCACTGGATAGATCCATGCTGACCATTATGCAGGCCGTGAAATTGGCTTGGCGCAAGTCCTGCCCCTTTAGAGAGAGGTTGCTGATGTCAGTGTTTTTCAACATCGCGCGGCGACCGCCCAAACGACCTTCTAAAAAGCGGCCATGCAGGCGCACAAGAGCATCAAGTTGCTCTTGGGTAATTGTTTCATATTCTTGCGCGCTGGAATCGGCCTGATCTTGCATCTATATATTGTCTCTTAGATATCCTAGTAAGGCGTTAAGAAAGCCCCGATTTATTCGAAAATTGTACCCTTTTTTTCATGGCATTACACCCTGTTTCAAAAGAAAGAATCGATGAATAAGGGTTTCTTTTTGTTGCATCTAGCGGTAAATGTAGGCTGTATAAGCTTTTAAAGAGTAAAAGAGACATAATGAAAAATCTGGTTATTTTATTTTTGGGATGCATAATTCTTGGCGGATGCGGCGTGAAGCCGAACCGTGTTGACCCGCCGGTGGGCGCTGAACAATCTGAGTTTCCACGCACTTACCCAGATTTAAGCACAGACCCAGCACCATAAAACTTAAGAGTTACAAAGATAATGAGTGAATTTACAGAGCAGAATGGCGTTTTGCACGTCGAACAAGTTTCCCTAGAGCGCATTGCAGAAGAAGTGGGCACACCAGCCTATGTTTATTCTGCGGCGCATATTAAGGGGCAGTTCGATCGTTTGAAGGGTGCGATGGAAAAGGCCCTGCCTGCGGATCGTCAGCCACTGCTTTGTTATGCCTGTAAAGCCAATAGTAATGTCGCAATTTTGAAGCTGCTTAATAATTTAGGCGGCGGACTTGAAATTGTTTCTGAAGGCGAGCTTCGCCGCGGTTTAAAGGCCGACTTCGATGCTAATAAAATCGTATCAACCGGCGTTGGTAAAACCACGAGTGAGATTAAAGCGTTATTGAGCGCAGGCGTTCATCAGATTAATATTGAATCCCTGCCCGAGCTTCATCATATCAATGACATCGCCAGTGAAATGAAGATCGCAGCGGATGTTGTTTTTAGATTTAATCCGAACGTTAGTGGCGGTGGTCACGACAAAATTTCCACAGGCCGTAAGGAAGACAAGTTCGGGATTAGCGAAGAAAAAATCTATGAAGGCTTCGCGCTGGCGCAAGGTATGAAATACGTCAATGCACTCGGGCTTTCGATGCATATTGGCTCGCAGGTCTTTACGGTTGAAACGTTTGAAGATGCGTTTAAAACCCTGCCCGGCGTTGTTGGAGAACTTCGTTCGCGCGGATTTACGGTTTCACGTTTAGATATTGGCGGCGGCTTCCCTATTCAGTATCAGGATGAAGACTTGCTGGATCTGGATGCATATGCGCAGTGGGTGAATGATATTATTGTGCCGCTGGATACCGAGATCATTATGGAGCCTGGTCGTTATTTGGTGGGGAATTCTGGCGTGCTTTTGAGCACAGTGGAACACGTAAAGCCCGCCGAAGACCGTACGTTTTTGGTTATAGACACAGCGATGAATGATTTGATGCGTCCATCTTTATATGATGCCTATCACCATATTGAGCCCGTCACGCATCGCGACGCGCCCAAAACCAAATATGATGTCGTGGGGCCGATCTGTGAAACGGGCGATACATTTTCACGCGGTAGAGAGTTGCAGGAAACTGAACGTGGCCGATTAATGGCTATTCGTTCCACGGGTGCATATGGGTTTTGCATGTCATCAAACTATAACACCCGCGCACGCCCACCAGAGGTTTTGGTAAATGGTGATCAATACGCGATTATCCGTCCGCGCGAATCTGTTGATGATATTATTGCCCAAGACCACATTCCGGACTGGCTGATCGATTAAAAGCGCCTATAATGATTATAGGATGCAAATTGACCCATTAAATCGCGAACATCGGACAATCTTTAACCGCCTGAAGCGTCAAAAGCGCTTGGCGGCTTTGGTGCTTGTGATTGAACGATTGAGCGCCGCCGCTCTTCGCCCGCTTATTTGGATAATGGTATTTTTTGGATTGTGGCTGTTTCAGGTGCCCGCGATCTTTGGACAGGCGGGCAGTATTCTTGCTCTGCTTGCCTTTATCATTGGCGGTATTTATTTAGCCTATCAAGATTTATGGGCTTTTCGATGGCCTAGTGCATCAGATATTCATCGGCGATTAGAAGATGACAGCGCGATTAAGCATCGCCCGCTATCAGGGATTGAAGATCAATTATCCAACCCGGAAAAAACTGAAACGCGCGCGTTGTGGGATAAAAACCAGGCGGCGCTGGCGCGATTGTTGCCGTCCATGCGTGTAAAAGCGCCCCGGGGCATTATTGCATCGCGCGATCCTTATGCGCTTCGGTTGGGGGCTTTGACATTATTTATTCTGGGGCTGATTGTTGCGGGGCCGCTTTGGAAGGCGCGCATTCATGACGGCCTTACCCCGCCGCTGGGCCTAAATTTGGCAGAGCGAAGCAGCGGCGTGGCGCTATGGATTACACCGCCAGATTATACGGGCGCAGCGCAAATTATATTAAGCGACGAGCAAACCGAAGAGCCATTGCAGGTGCCCCAAGGCAGCGTATTAAAAGCAAGCGTTAGCGGCGGATTTGGAACGCCGCAAATTCATGTTGATCGTCAAGTATTTGCCATGAAGCGCGGCGTGGATAAAAACTATAGCGCGGAAATGACCCTGCCCGCGGGGCAAAATTTGAGCATTAAGCAATCGCTTTTCAACCGCGCATCGTGGGAATTTGTTACCATCCCCGACCACACGCCCGCGATCATTATTGATGGTGAGGCGGATGCCCTGCCCGATGGTCCGGTGCGTTTTCCGGTGATGCTGTATGATGATTACGGCGTTGAGTTTTTAGATATTCGCATGGATTTAAGCGACATTGTTGAAGATGCGCCGCCCATTGGGCGCGCCCTTGAAGAGCGCCGCACCGTATTATCGCCCGCCGAGACACAATTTAAGATTTCACCGCTTTATGATTTAACCGCGCATCCGTGGGCGGGACTGCCCGTGCGCGTTAGATTCACCGCGCATGATCATATTAAACAAAGTGCGCAAAGCGAGGCTGTTGAAATTACATTGCCGGAACGTACCTTTTCACATCCCGTCGCCAAGGAATTAATTGCCCTGCGCCGAGGTATGATTTGGGCGCCGCTGGAGGATTACAAAGCCCGCGCGCGCGAGTTGGAAATTATTTTAAGTATGCCGGGGGCATACCAGCACAATAAAGTTGTGTTCCTTGCCCTGCGCGCGGCGTCATCGCGCCTGCATCATAATGCGCCATCCATTGAAGTTAGTGAAAGCCTTGTCCATTTATTGTGGGATATTGCTCTGCGCATCGAGG
>CAKZMN010000278.1 GCA_937128575.1 uncultured Alphaproteobacteria bacterium
CCCATTACTGAACGTCAGCGCATTAATCTGCGTTGCCTTCTCAAACGCGTCCGTATAGGCAAGCGCGTTATTTGACATCAGTTCGTCAAAACTGATGTTGATAAGTGGCTTTCTTTTAATAGCGTTAATAATATTAAGAATACTCGACTCAGCACAATACTTATACTCGAACCCAATGCCCCACGCTACGAAAGAGCCTCGGGAATCTTGTTCCCTATGCTTTAACGTAAAACCCATTTGTTCCGTCAACTAATAATGTATTTAAGAACTCACATCATATATAAGCAAACGGTAATGTCAAGTTTTTATTACATAATTACAAAAAGACAATCATCCTTGAATTTTTGTTTCAATATAGTCTTGGGGGAGGTAATTAAAAATTTTGTGGCTCTAATGCTCGCTCTGCGGTGTTTAGGCGCATGTGTGAACCCACGGCAATGGGGTGTAGATCGTCACCATGGCCAAAGGGCGCGTTCATAACAATGGGAATATCGAGGCCTTGCGTATGTTCACGAATAATATCTTCAAATGAAAAACCAAAGGGGCGACCACTTTCTTTCATGTCTGTGAATTGTCCAAAAACAAGACCGCGCGCGCGATCAAAAACGCCAAGCTGTTTTAGGTGGTAGAGCATCCGGTCAATACGGCTTAGCTCTTCGCTGCAATCTTCTAGAAATATAATTGCACCGTCGCAAAAGTTATTCGGCAATGTTTGGGGTAAATATTGAAATACACTCAAATTGCCGCCAATGATGGCGGCATGCGCATCGCCATCATTTATTATATGGGCCTTGCCTAGAGGAATGGCAACGTGCTCTCCACCTAACATCTTAAATAATTCATCCGCTTGCTTGTGTTTATAAAGCTTACTAAAAACTGGGCCGTGAACGCTCTGCGCTCCTGTATGTGCGTAGATACCATTAAGCAAGGCCGTCACATCACTAAAGCCAATCATTGGCTTTGACGCGGCTTTTAATGCATCAAAATTAATATGATCAAGCAGGGACAGGGCGCGGTTGCCACCGCCTGCGGCCCACACGGCGCGAATATCATCGCGCGCATATAAATCGTGCAGAGCCTCTATCTTTTGCGCGCTTGTGCCTGCCGATTGGTGGTGGCGTTCATAAGTTTGCGGATGAATGAATGCGTGATAGCCGCGCTGCTCAATGAAGGCGATGGAGCGCTCTATATCGTCTTTCTCAACATAGCTAGAGGGCGCCATCACGCCAATATAGTCACCAGATTTAAGGGCAGGAAGCATAGAAAGCGTCGCCTTTGTCGTGCAGTGAAGGAATTATCCGTCGGCTGTAATGCGGTCGATAATGTCTTGCATTGTTTCTTCCGCGCGCAAGTTTTCAATTTGGCACGTTCCGGCCGCTTGGTGGCCGCCACCACCATATTCAAGGCATAAATGCCCAACATGGGTTTTGCTGGTGCGGTTCAGGATGGATTTACCAATCGCAAGCACGGTATTTTGCTTATTCTTGCCCCAAAGGACATGAACGGAAATATTACAGTGCGGGAATAGGGCATATATAACGAAGCGATTACCAGCCCAAATTGTCTCTTCCTTGCGAAGATCAAGTAGCACAAGGTTGCCATGAACCGTGGCGCATCGCTCAATTTGCTCACGGAACTTCGCGTGATGTTCAAAATAAAGATCAACGCGCTCTTTAACATCGGGCAGTTCAATGATCTGATCAATCGTCTCATGATTGCGGCAATGATCAATAAGCTTCATCATTAATTGATAGTTGGAAATATTAAAATCACGGAAGCGGCCAAGACCGGTGCGCGCATCCATAATAAAGCTGAGTAAAACCCAAGCTGTAGGATTTAAAATTTCATCTTTTGTGAAATCCGCGGAGTCGGCCTTATCAACGGCCACCATCATGTCATCGGAAACATTGGTGAAGCGCTCTGCTCCGCCAAAATAATCATATACAACGCGCGCCGCCGATGGCGCGTCGCCATCAATAACGTGGTTGTCATGCGGGCCGCCCACGCGCTCTATCTCGCTTGAATGGTGATCAAATGCCAGATACACACCCTCAACATAGGGCAGGTTGGTGGTGATGTCGTTCGGGCCAACCTCAATCAAACCATCTTGCATGTCTTTGGGATGCGCGAACATCACATCTTCGATAAGATCGAGCTCCTTCAACAAAACACCACAGACGAGACCGTCCATGTCGCTACGGGTGATAAGGCGGTATTTTTTGTCGCCCTTAGGCATAATTTTAGCTGATTGAGACATCAAGGCTCCTGAAAAAAGGTTGCACGCAGGGATGTGTATATTCTTTTAGAATACAGTATTTTTAGCCGTTTGAAAAAAGAATATATTTAGCCTGTATTACGTAGATGCTGCCTCGGATTTTTTATCGTCCTTTTTGGGCTTCGCTGCGGCCTTCTTTTTCTTTTTCTCACCTTTGATGAATTTCGGCGCTTCGCCCTCATTCACTGTCTTGGCTGTAATGGCAACTTCCGTCACGTCTTTTTCGTCAGGAAGCTCATACATCGTGTCCAGCAATAGGTTCTCAATGATAGAGCGCAAGCCACGTGCACCAGTTTTGCGTTCAATCGCCTTTTTCGCAATCGCTTCTAATGCACCATCAGTGAACGTCAGCTCTGCCTCTTCCATTTCAAACAGCTTCTTATACTGCTTCACAAGCGCATTTTTCGGTTCTGTCAAAATGGTAATCAATGCATCTTCATCCAAATCTTCTAATGTCGCGATAACCGGCAGACGACCAACAAATTCAGGAATAAGGCCGTATTTCAGTAAATCTTCAGGCTCTAGATCCTGGAACAATTCACCAATGCCTTTTTCTTCTGCCAAATCTTTAACATCTGCGCCAAAACCGATTGTCGTGCCGCGTCCGCGCTGTGCAATAATCTTGTGTAGCCCCGCAAACGCGCCGCCACAGATGAACAGAATGTCTTTTGTATCAACCTGCAAGAACTCTTGCTGAGGATGCTTACGCCCACCTTGCGGGGGAACAGAGGCAACAGTACCTTCCATCAATTTCAATAGAGCTTGCTGCACGCCTTCACCAGATACATCACGTGTGATCGAAGGATTATCGGATTTTCGAGAAATTTTATCGATCTCATCGAAAATCATTATTATGCGTTAGTAGAAAGAGAATCAACTTTCAAAATATATACGGAAGAAGAAGTTGAATGCTTCAAAAGGTGGGTTGAAAGCCACACTAAAAAATTAGAAGAAGGATTTTTTAAATACGAACATGAAAGTAAAGCACTAAGTGAACGCATCTCGAATGCGCTTTATATGATTGAAAGGATGAATTAACTTCAGCTCACAAAATCTCAGATCTTTTTATTCACTTTTTTAACAAAACAATAGTGACATTCGATGCTGATAATATCAAGTTATCTAGGAATTCAAATACATGCTTTTCAGAAATTCATTATTTTGAAATGGAATTCTGAATGCAAATGTTTATGAAGAGATGGGTAAGTGATCACTCTGTGAGATAAAGCTTTTTATAATACGTTTAAAATATCACGATTAACAAGGAGTACTTAAAGTATG
>CAKZMN010000279.1 GCA_937128575.1 uncultured Alphaproteobacteria bacterium
TAATAACCCAGAGCAGTTGATGGATCTCATTAAATTCCTTGGCGAGGAAACCGGCATTGAGCCACAGCTAAATATGATGGATATGCAGCCCGGTGATGTTTACGCGACCTTTGCCGATACAGATGCGCTTGCCCGCGATATCGGGTTTAAGCCTGAAACACCGCTTAAGGAGGGCATTGCACGCTTCATTGATTGGTATAAATCCTATCATGGGCAGAGCTAAGGCCGATGAGTATGGTGCGTTTTAAATATCTTTTATCTTGGGTCAGCTGGCCTGCGCTGATGATTATTTGCATGGCGATTGCTGATTATGGTTTTACGCATGATCAGCCGTTTTTGTTTTTTAACCTCGCTTATTTATTCCTCATTCTCGCTGTCTTTTTCTTGGAGCGCTTTATGCCGCATGAGCGGGAATGGGAAGCGCCGGATGGTCAAACGCTGTCCAGTATTTTGCACACATTATCCAGTAAAGGCACGGTGCAGGGCATTTTAATCTTTGGCGGGGTTATTGGTTTGGCGGAGCTTATTACGCCCGTCACCGAGCAGGGTTACAGCATTTGGCCGCGTGATTGGCCGATGTGGGCGCAGGTGGTTTTGGGCGTTGTCTCTGCGGAGTTTGGTTTATATTGGGCGCACCGCTTCGCACACCGCATTGAGTTTTTCTGGAATTTCCACGCCATACATCACAGCGTGACCAAGCTTTGGTTTGTTAATACCGGGCGTTTTCACTTTGTCGATAGTCTGGTCAGTATTGTTCTTGGGCTTTCAATTTTGCTCGCTATGGGTGCGCCGATGGAGATTGTTCAATGGCTCAGCGCGATTACCGCCTTTATCGGCATGCTCACCCATTGCAATGTTGAGATGCGTTTTGGCCCCATTTCGTGGGTGTTTAACACGCCAGAGCTTCATCGCTGGCATCATTCGCAGGATTTGCGCGAGGGGAATAAAAACTACAGCGAAAATGTGATGATTTGGGATTGGATATTCTTTAGTTACTTCAAAGAAAACCGCCGCCCACCGGTGGATATCGGTGTCAAAGAAGTGATGCCCCCTAAATTCCGCCATCAAATTATGTGGCCGTTTTTAAGCGACGAACAAAAAAAGAAAATCGCCCCGACCCACGTGCCCGTGCCGTTTGAATAACGCATAAACTCTTCCCTGCCTGCATATTTTATGCATACATAAATATATGACATCTAAAGTTGCATTTATTACCGGCATCACCGGACAGGATGGGGCGTATTTGGCGGCTTTTCTTTTGAATAAGGGCTACCGCGTTCATGGTCTTGTGCGCTGGGATTGCGTTGATAGCACGCAAAGATTGCAGAGCCTTGCTCTAGCGGAGGATCGTTTGAGCCTTCATTTCGGTGATATGGCGGATGCTAATAATTTAACCCATTTAATTAAAACCATTCAGCCCGGTGAGATTTATAATCTGGCGGCGCTGTCCCATGTAAAGGTAAGTTTCGAAACGCCTGCCAGCGCGCTGGAGACGAACACCAAGGGCACGCTGAATGTTTTGGAATCTGTCCGTATATTAGAGATGGAAAAAACTGTGCGGATTTATCAGGCCTCTAGCTCCGAAATGTTTGGTAGTGCGCCTGCGCCGCAAAATGAAACCACGCAGTTCGAGCCGTGCAGCCCCTATGGGGTTAGCAAGCTGGCGGCGTATCATTTGTGCCGCGTTTATCGCGATAGTTACGGCATGCATATTTCCAACGGTATTTTGTTCAACCACGAAAGTCCCCTGCGCGGGGAGGA
>CAKZMN010000280.1 GCA_937128575.1 uncultured Alphaproteobacteria bacterium
GAACAGAAGCATCAAAATGCTGCAACTGTGAAGCAATAGAAACATCGCCATATTTATAGCGCTTACCTTCTTCTAACGTGAAGGTAATGAAGAAGTTGTCGCGGTCATTTGAAAGCTCAGCCACCGCTGAAGATAACGTAAAGTCAGCATAGCCTTCAGATAGATAAAACTTGCGAAGTAATTCTTGGTCATAGGAAAGGCGGTCTGGATCATAGCGATCATCAGAAGATATAAATCTGTACCACGCATTTTCCTTCGTACTAATCTCGGAGCGCAACTGATCATCAGAGAAACGCTCATTACCAATAAAGCGAATAGAGCTAACCTCCGTAATACCGCCCTCTTGAATTTCGAACACCAAATTCACACGATTTTGATCTAGCTTAATAACCTTTGGCTCGATATTAACCGAGAAACGGCCATTTCGGCGATATACTTGATAAAGACGCGTTACATCGCCCTGCACCTTTGTGCGTGTAAATACTTGTCTAGGGCGGAGCTGAATCTCACCCAAAAGCTCGTTATCTTCAATTTCTTCATTGCCCTCAAAAACCACCTGACTAATCACAGGGTTTTCAATGACCTCAACAACCAAGGTGTCATCGCGTTGTTGCAAAGTAACATCGGCAAACAAACCGGTCGCAAACAAGCTTTTTAAAGAACGGTCCAAATTCGGCTGCGTCATTTCGTCGCCAACCCGCAAATCAAGATAAGAGATGATCGTCGCGGGCTCAATTCTCTCCGCGCCTTGAACTTCTATATTTCGAATGGAGGATTGCGCTGATGCATCAAAGGGTAAAAGCGCAAAAAACGCTACAACAGCAAGGGCTACACAAAGCTTAAAGCTTAGTTTTTGTGTGTTCTTCATAACCTGTTCCTAAAAATATTATCGATGGAAGGATGCTGAGCCGCAAATATTGAATAACGCAAAATAAACGAAAACAGCTTACACAGTTGTCTATATAAGGAAATACCACGATTTGGGGCATAAAATCTAGCCCAAACCGAGATTTTTTCTCTAAATCGTTAATATAGTATCTTTTATAAAATGAGCTGAATCAGGTCATTGAGGTTCGCAAAAACCATAATCCCGACCAAGAACACCAAACCAAAGCGGAAGGCATATTCCTGAATTTGCTCTGGCACCGGACGCCCAAGCAAGGCTTCAAATGCATAAAACACCAGATGACCACCATCCAAAAGCGGGATCGGGAACAGGTTGATTAGACCAAGATTGATCGACAAAAGCGCCGTGAACAATATCAAGGCAATCGCACCCTGTTGAGCCATGTCGCCAGCTAAAGCGCCAATTCTGATGACGCCACCAAGCTCGGCTGCGCTACGCGTTCCTGTAATGATTTGCCCCAAGGCCTCAACGGTTGAAACAGTAACGTCCCAACTCTCCTCAAGCGCCTTAATAACAGCCTTGCCCGCACTATAGCGAACAAAGGTGCTGCCATCGCGATCGGACACAAACAACAAACCATGCTTCGCATGGTCTTCTTCGTCCATGTGAGAGTTAAATTCCTGCACAGGCGAAATCGTCAACACATCGATCTTCTCGCCGCGCTGCATTGTAATATCAAACGTGGTACCCATGCGCTTTTGAAGGTCGGTCTTAATTGTCTCAACATCTTCTGCCACATAAGTCTTACCCGCAATATCCGTAATGGTCTTAATATCAATCGCATGACGCGCACTGATTAGACCAAGAAGGCCGCGGCTATGCTTAAAGCCAAAGCGATCTTCCTGCTCCACCTT
>CAKZMN010000281.1 GCA_937128575.1 uncultured Alphaproteobacteria bacterium
CTACTGGCTCTTCTATAGTTTGTGGCTCTGTTGTTTCCATCTCAACATCTGTGGGGTCCTCGGCTTTTTCATCCACCGCGTCTGTCGGCAGGGCGACCGCGCCTTTTACCCATGCAATGTTTTCCGCGCTCCATGGTTTGGGGCTGGAGGGGACGGTTTTTGTGGAGCTGATGCGCGTTCCACCGCCGGTTTTTAGATTTACAATGCCGCCATCGTTGGACACTCTGATTGCGCCTTCTTCGACATAAATCCAGCATTCTTGATCTTTCATAGAGCGCAGAATTTTAGTGCCGCGAATGCCGATGGTGCCGAAATCTAACTCGATTTGAACATCTGGTTTTTTGACCTTGCCCAAGGCGCCGCTGACGTAAACGAAACTGGCCTGCAGGACATTAAAGCGCGCGCGGTTTTCCTTTGGCGCTTCTGGATCGTAGATATAGTCATCGATTGTCAGGCTGCCATCGGCGCCGTTTAGGGCGATTGTGGTTTCATCGATGAAGGTGATTTTTGCGTGATCGCCCGCGTCCGTTAACACTGTGTCGCCGAGATAGATCATATCGCCCGTATTAAGCGCAGTCGGGGCGGTCTGGCTCTCGCGCTCCACCAATACTGTGCCGTTTGTGTAAGTTGCGGTGCCGATGTGATCGGCGGCTAGGGCTGTGCCAATATGCAGCGAACATATAAATCCCGTAAGCGCGATTGATTGAATATGTTTTCTGAGCATTGCGGCGTTCCTTTTAAGGTTGTTATTCATAGGTAAATTCGCGTGAGGGCGCATATAAGTTTCAGTCCCCCATATAAAAATATGTTAGGGTCTTTAGCTATGAAGAGCTTATCAGTTTTATCCATTTTATTGTTGTTTTTTATCGGTCTTGCGGCGCCGTCATGGGCGCAGTTTCCGAATGAAGAAATTATCCCCGAGGGTGCGCGCGGCAGATTGTCGCAAGAGCCGGCGCAGGTCTTTGCGCTGCGCCGCATTCAGGGTGAGGTGGTGGAGACCGATGCCTGGCGCGACGAGGGGCGATATTACCACGAATATACCATCATGCGCCCCGATGGGTCGGTGTTTAAGGTCGATATTAACGCTTTGAATGGAGAGGTGTTCGATATTGAGGTTGAGGTGGTGGCGGTTGATTTTTTGCCGCCCCCGGGACTGGTTGATCGGAAATATGCGCAAGACGTGGCGCTGGCCTATGCGGCGGATAAGGGCAAGGGCGTGTTTAAAGGGCAGGTTCAGGACTCTACCCTGATGTCATATGAGCGTCATTTGGTATATGGCGTGCGCATTAAAAAGGGCGTTCGTTCCTATCAAGTGTTCATTGATGCCTTTACGGGCGCCGCGCTTGAGATGGAGGAGGTGAAGTGATGCTGCGCTGGAGCTTAATCATATTTTCCGTTTTGGTTTTTGGCGGCGTTTCTTTTTCGGCGTTTGCGGAAGAGGGCGCGACCCTGAAGAAAGAGCCGTACCGGATTTTGCTGAAGTTTTATGATCAAAATGAAAATGCCATTACCTATCATCGATATTGCATTGATAGCCGCACCTTCCCGCCGGCGCAATTTATCTACAACGCGAATTATGTATCCTTGGAGCTGCAGAATGAAATGCAGAAGGCGTTTCCGAAGCGCAGCCGCGCCGATATTGAAGAGTTTGTTTTAAAGCGCGGGGATTACTTGCAGCGCAAATATACCCAGACGGCCTTTGATGAGGGGTGCTACAGCCTGTGGGCGAACGCGGCGAAAAAGCATTATGAGATGTTCACAAAAATGGAAACGGACGTTATTAAGCGCTATATCGAAAATCGTCTGCGATAGATATTTTCCTGCCGCGATGTTTGATTGTTGCGCGCGCTTTGCGCTAAACTTAAAGGATGGATTTTATGAACAAATTGAAATTTAGCGCTGGGGTTTTTGTTTTGTTTGCGGCGTGTCTTTTGATGCTGTCGCCCTTTGGTCATGCGGCGGAAAGCCCAGACGCTGCCGAAGCGGCCGCGGCTGAACGCTTGATTTCAAAGCCCGTTAATCACGATGACCGTATATCTAGGTTATCGGCGCTGTATAAGATGAATGTGTCTGGTGATGCGTATTTGGCGGCCTGTAATAAGGGCAAGGATGCGCTGCGCACGGCCTCTTATATGGCCAATACGCAGGCGGTGAAGGCTGCGTTGATCAAGGAAGTTGGGATTGTGTTTAAGGGCCTGACGGAAAAGCAAAGCAAGATGGCGGTAGAGCGCAGGCGTACAAAGGTTATGAATGCGGCTTTTTATCATTTTGATCAGCGAGGGTGCGCCAACAGTAAGGCGCAAGCCGCGCGCACGCATGTTGTGAAGATGGGCAAGATGAAGGCCTCGGCGATTTGGCAGTATCTGCGCGATATTAAATAAGAATTTCGAATATTGATGCTTATGAAAGCGCCGCGTTATTGATTGTAGCGCGGTTTTTCTTCGCCCATATCACCGGCGGCGGTTTCTATGGTGGCGACGTGCGCAGGCTGGTTCGTTGGGCGCTCTATGTGGTCTTGCATGACGTGTTCTATGGGGCCAGAGCAGCCCTTGGCGTTATAGATACCCATCATTAGCGAGCGGCGCTGCTCCGCGACGTCTTGGATGCCATCGGCTTCGTGTTCTGTGTTGTCGGTGGAGGTTTTGAGCAATAGGCCAGCGGCGGCAATGCCAATGCCGCCCGTGACGGTTCCCACAAGGAAAGACCCGACAGCGCCCGCCGCGCTAATGCCGCGGTTTTTCATTTTGCTGTCATCCTTGATGTCTTGGGTTGTGATGATGATGTCGCGCATCAATGCGGCTTCCTGCGACAGCTCTCCGCAGCCCATTTCAACATCGCCTAGGCGGCTAACCTCTAGGGTGACTGCGTCTGACGCGAAAGCAGCGCCGGAGCTGGATAGCATGGCGAGTATGCAGACGGATAAGGTTAGGTGTTTCTTCATTGGAGGCTTTTGAAGGAGGTTTTTAATCGTTGAATAACTAATAAACTCTACGGTGATTTCCGCTTAACATCAAGGATTGTGCGGGTTCTATCCACATTAAAGCTTTGTGGTTTTTCGCGCGTGGGGGATAAGTTTTATGGCTTATCTTGCCGCGCGGGGCTTGAGGGCGATATAAGCAATCTATGACAACCGTTATTGAGACCCCCCGATTAATTTTGAGACAGTGGCGCGCAGAAGATGCGCCGCTATTTGCGCGCATTAATGGTGATCCCTTGATCATGCAATATATGCCGCGCGTTTTACCGCCCAAGGATAGTGACAAGCTGGTGAAGCGTTTTGATGATCACTTTTCCAAGCATGGCTATGGTATGTACGCCGTGGAGAGCAGGGAAAGCGGAGTGTTTATGGGGACGGTTGGTTTGCAGCATGTTGATTTTAAAGTGCCCTTTGCCCCCGCGGTTGAGGTTGCATGGCGTTTGGATTATGAATTTTGGGGGCAGGGCTATGCCACGGAAGCCGCGCGCGCGGTGGCGGATTTTGCGTTTAATGATTTGAAGCTTAAGGAAATCGTGGCCTTTACGGTTCATGATAATACGCGATCAATACATGTGATGGAAAAGCTTGGTATGGCGCATGATGAGAAGGGCGATTTTGATTACCCGAGCTTGCCAAAGGGGCATCCGCTGGGGCGGCATGTGCTTTATCGTTTGAAGGCGAAGGATTATAGCTCTGCGGCGGTAAGCCAAGATGCCTAGTCAGAGGGTCAGCGCGCAATAACGGTTTGCGTTTTGATATTAATCGGTTTATGTTTATAGGGTCTTGAGCGTTTCTTGCTCACCGATTTTCTCTTTGCTGCGTATATTCATTTTTCTTTTTCACCTCAGTCGAAAGATTATCTCGATGTCTAATCGCTCATTAAAATTTTTGGTTTTAGCCGCGCCTTTGCTTTTGGGCGCTTGTGGAGAAGGGTACGAAATGGTGCGCAGCGACTCTTTCCCGTATAACAATGAACGCACAGCGGGTACTGGCGTTGCCTATGTTTTGGCGAAGTTGATGCCAGAGCGTGAATTAAATCTTGAGCCAGTGACACGTGCGGAAGAGCCGAAGGTTATCGAACCTGCGTCAGCCGAGCCTGTTGCAGAGCCTGTGGCGGAAACAAAAGAAATCCTTGATGATCTGGAAACAGAGATGGATGAGATTTTCGAAGACGCTCAGAAGAAGTAAGTTCTTCACTGCTTTCGTGTCTTACTCCTGATCCCCGTTCAAATTTTTAGTTATTTATTGTTTTAGCTGGTGCCTTGCGGCATCGGTTTATCAATGATTTGCGCTGCGTTAGTATAGCGAGATGAAAAATTAGATAAAATACGCGTAAATATTGTCTTTTGTTTTCTTAAATAATAACCGACGGTTAAGCTATTTTGTTTAACATAATAATTATAGGTCGTATCTATTGCGGCCTTGGGTTTATTATTTGTAATCCGTTTTCGTCAAGAACTGACAAATCAATTCAAGTAAAGCTTTATCAAGCTGGCTTCTTCTCACAAGGGGGCCGGGAAAAAAGAAAGGTGTGGCCATGTTAGAAGTAGAAACAATTGTTGCCGTGTCTGTTATGATGGCTGTTTTTTCAGCCGTTGCAGCGGTGGGTACAAGTATAGTTTTAGGTGCAGGGTTCGAGCGTTTACGCTCTGGCTTTGAAGTAGTTAAAAAACAGACTGGGTTTTTCAGCGATACATTATACAAGCTGGAGAAAAAAGTTGAGGTTGTCGACGGACAGACCAATAGCTTTTCAGATTCGATACAGAAGTTAGAAGCGCAGGTGTCCAATGTTGGGGATCAGGCGAATATCTTCTCAGACTCGATGCAGAAACTGGAAGGTAAGGTTGATGTTGTTGATAAGCAGGCTGGATTCTTCAGTACAGCTATTCAAAAACTTGAAAAGAAAATCGATACCGTTAGCGTGCACGAACAGACTGTGGCTGACAAGATGGAGGCGAATGCCGGAAGTGATTTAATTAGCACAGGTAAAGCCGAAGCGTTGGTGTCACATGCTGAAAACCTATTAACTCAGGTTGGTGCGCTTGCCGATAAAATGCAAGACCGCGAAGTTGAGAATCAGGTGAAGCAAGATATGCAGCTTTCCTTGCCACGCAATCTTATGCATTTTGCCCATCAGGGTGATCTGGATGAGGGTGGTGAAGGCGTTAATTATCACTAAGTT
>CAKZMN010000282.1 GCA_937128575.1 uncultured Alphaproteobacteria bacterium
AGGCATAAATTTATCGGTCTCTGCGCTCAATCAGGCCGCTGCGAAGCTGCCGAGCGTTAGCATTAAAAAACCAGATTGCGTCATTGGTAAGGATACGGTTTCTGCGATGCAGTCGGGAATTTACTGGGGTTATATGGGGCTTATTGAAGGCGTGGTTAAGAATATTACGTCCGAGCTTGGCGCCACGCCCATGGTTTTGGCGACGGGCGGTTTGGCGACGCTGTTTGCAAATAACACAGACATCATTGAAGCGGTAGATGATCAGCTTACTTTAAAGGGGCTGCTCTGCTTGTATAAAAAACACAAAGAAAGCGCGTAAGAATTTATGCTTAATCCTATCAATAGTAAAACCAAGTTTGACGATGATGCCTTTTACTTTATTCCCTTAGGCGGGAGTGAGCAGTTTGGTGTGAACCTGAATACATATGTGGCGGATGGTGAGATATTAGCCGTAGATTGCGGTCTTGGGTTTGCGGATGAGCGCTTTCCGGGGATCGATTTATTGCTGCCTAATCCAGATTTTCTGGAGGAGCGCCAAGATGCTTTACAAGCTCTGATTATTACGCACGCGCATGAGGATCATATTGGCGCGGTGTCGCGTTTATGGAAGCGCCTGAAATGCCCGATTTATACACTTGAGTTCACGGCTGAGATTCTTCGTAAGAAGCTGGAGGAGGCGGGGCTGCGCAAGGTGCCGATTATCGTGGTTGAGCCAAATGAGCATGTTCAAATTGGCGCGTTTAAGGTGCAGTTTGTTCCTGTGGCGCATTCTATTCCTGATGCGTGCGCGCTTGTCATTGAAACGGCGCATGGCCGCGTTGTGCATAGTGGGGACTGGAATTTAGATCCTAATCCGATGACGGGTTTTCCAACCGATTCTGCGCCGTTTAAGGCCGCGGGTGATGCGGGCGTTTTGGCCTATGTTGGCGATTCAACAAATGCGGAGGTCGGCGGCAGAGCCGGGTCAGAGCGCGACGTTGAAATTGGTTTAGAGAAAGAATTTAAAAATTGTGATGGGCGCATTGTCGTTACGATATTTTCATCCAACATTGGGCGCGTGATCAGCATTATTCGCGCGGCAAAAAAATGCGGGCGCGAGGTTGGCGTTATTGGTCGCTCGCTTCACCGTATGGTCGGTGCGGCCCAGCATTGCGGTTATATGGATGATGTGCCGGATTTGGTTTCGGAAGAGCAGCTTGGGTTTTTACCCAATGATAAGGTTGTGATTATCGCGACGGGATCGCAAGGGGAGTTCCGCTCCGCGCTTGCGCGTATATCACGCGGTGATCACCGCAGCGTTTCCTTGAATAAGGGCGATACGGTTATATTCTCCTCGCGCGAGATACCGGGGAATGAGCGCCATATTAATATGGTGAAGAATAATTTGACCGCGGCGAATATCAATATTTTAACGCCGCGCGATACTGAAAATACCATCCATGTTTCTGGTCACCCATGCCGCGATGAAATTGCGGATATGCTCAGTTGGGTGCGGCCGCAGGTGATCGTGCCCGTTCACGGAGAGCGCGCGCAGCTTGATGCGCATGCCCGCTTTGCGCGTGATTGTCAGGTGAATAAAACGATTGTACCGGTGAATGGTTCGGTGATTAAGCTAGCCCCCGGAAAGCCGGAGACGGTTGACCACGTTGAAACGGGGCTGCTGGCGGTTGATATGAAGCGCATTATTCCTGCGGATCACCAATCCATCGTGGCGCGCCGCAAGCTTCAATATACCGGCGCGGTGCATGTGAGTTTGGTGGTGGATGAGCGCGGTGAATTGTTGGGTGAGGTGCAGATTAATACCCTCGGCCTGATTGATGAGAAAAGTGATACCGAGCTAGAGATTGAAGATAATCTGTATGAAGAAATTCTATCGCTGCTTGATGATATGAAGTGGGAAGACCGCCAGGACGATGATTTGATCGCGGAGCGCCTGCGCATTGGTGCGCGCCGCTTTGTGTCCAATACGCTTGGCATTAAACCCAAGACGACCATTCACGTATTGAGAGTGTAATTTATGGATTGGTTTTCCGGCGTTGTTGTTTTTATACTGATCTGGTGGACGGCGATTTTTACCGTGCTACCCTTTAGTTTGAAGCGTAATGAACGTGGTATGCCGGATGATCCGCGTTTGAAGCGCAAGGTGGTTATAACGACCCTTGTTTCGGCGCTGATCTGGTTGGTTGTTCATGGGTTGGTGTCTTCGGATATTATAAGCTTTAGAGAGATTGCAAAAACCATGACCGGGCATGAGGAGATGTTATGAGATATTTAGTTCTTTTTATGGCGCTTTTTGCCTTTAACGATGCGGCGATGGCGCAAGATGTGCAGGTTATTTCATCATGTAGTGCGGCGGCGAAATTGGCCGCGGATCAGGGCGCGGAATACAAGCCCGGCGTTGATGTTCATGGTAAGGCAGTTACATCAGCAAATTTAAATAATGAAATTAAAGCTCTTTCATATCCTATTGAAATACCTATTGAAGTAAACCTTATTGAGTTTCTTGATTTGGAGTTACCAGATGCGGCGCGCGGCGCAGTGGAGCTTGACCCCAATGTTGCATTTTTGAGCGTTCATGAAGATGGGCGCATTGAATATAATGGCCAAGATGTGTCTTCGAAGGTTTCGTATTCTTGTGAGGAGGAGGGGCAGGACGATGTTTCTGACTTGCTTTCCCACGAAGAGAAAATAGTTGAGGATCCGGATAAGGTCATAACAAAAGAAGTTTTGCCTGCGCAAAGCAATGGACAAAGCGCTTTAGATTCCGTAACTTCGGGCGAGAAAATAGAAGGCCAATCGCCTTAGGGGGCAACCTTCGTCGGTATGTAAACCACTTCTCTTTTTGTTTTTGCGCCTGGGCGGATGTTTTTCCCTTTTGTTGAAAACCTTGTGGTAGCGGGGATTTCCAGTTTGTCTGACTTTTTTTGTTTTGAGTTGAAAACTTGAGTGTTCATCCATATTTCATATTCCCTGTCTTTTTTTAGTGGGATTTTGAGGCATGCACTATCATGTTTTTTGAATAAAATTAACTTATGCCCTATGCTATCACTCCGCTTGTTGTCTATTGTTATGTTGATACTCGTAATGTACCGTGCTTGATCTCTTTCAGCGGCTTTGCTGAATTTTATCCATAGGTGATCGCCGCGCAATGCGTTGAATTTTCTGCGAATTTCTACGGTTGCCATGCCTTTTTGGGTTTCATATGTTTTAAGCTCTTTATTCATAACTCAATCTTTTACCATATTTTTTTGCCGTGCAAGTTATTTTTATGGAATAGTGTCAAAAATGGCTGGTGTTGCCTATGCTTAGGGCGCTATAAACATCACTAACAAATACAAATATTTCTGATTGAAGACATTATGAGCAAAAAACCAAGAACAGCCATTACTCCCATTCGCGCCGATGATTTTCCACAGTGGTATCAGGAGGTTATTAAGGCCGCGAATTTGGCGGAGAATTCTCCGGTGCGTGGCTGCATGATCATTAAGCCCTATGGCTACGCCGCGTGGGAAAATATGCAGCGTATTTTTGATGGGATGATTAAAAAGCTGGGCGTTCAAAATGCTTACTTTCCACTTCTTATCCCGCTGAGCTTCATTAGTCGCGAGGCCGATCAT
>CAKZMN010000283.1 GCA_937128575.1 uncultured Alphaproteobacteria bacterium
CTGAAAAGCTCTCTGCGCGAAGACCCTGATGTTATTCTGCTGGGGGAGATGCGTGACTATGAAACAATCTCGCTCGCGCTTACGGCTGCGGAAACCGGTCACTTGGTGTTCGCAACGCTTCACGCCAACTCTGCGGCAAAGACCATTGACCGTATTATTGATGTGTTCCCAACGGGCGATAAGGAAATGGTGCGCGCTATGCTTGCCAGCTCTCTGCAGGGCGTTGTTGCGCAAACACTTTTAAGAACCGCCGACGGGCAGGGGCGTACAGGGGCGTTTGAAATTCTGGTTGGCACAAACGCGATCCGAAATTTGATTCGCGAAAACCAAATCCCGCAAATGTATTCTATGATTCAGACGGGTTCGCGCTACGGCATGATGACAATGCAAGACGCTATCGCCGATCTCCTTGAATCTGGGATGATTGACAAAAGCGAGGCGCGCCGGGCGTTGCTTGCGACAACTGATGAAGAAGACGATGAAGATGATGAGTTCGCATCAAGCGCATTGGGCGGCGGTCGTATGGATAGCGGCGAAGATGACATTTCCGGCGGCGATACGACAAGCGCATCGAAAAAAAGCGAAGGCGACGATAGTAAAGCCAGCAGCGAAGGTTATTCATTTTGAGCGCACCTCTTATCTTCAAATTTCTGCAAGCAATGGAAGGGCACAAAGCCAGTGACCTCTATTTAACCGTGGGCTATCCCCCAACGGTGCGCGGGGAATCTGAGTTAATTCACTTGGATGAAAAACTGCTAGAGCCTGATGACATAAATGAAATCGTTAGCGCCGTTCTGACCAACCGTCAGCAGCGCGAATTTGAAACGAGTTTTGAACTCAACACCTCCCTTGATATGGGGGAGTATGGACGCTTCCGCGTTAATGTGTTGAAACAGCGCCAGCATCCGGCTTTGGTTATTCGCCGCATTATCTCGACTATTCCAAGCTTCGCAGATTTAAAATTGCCCAAAATCCTTGAAAAGCTATCGATGGAAAAGCGCGGTATGGTTTTGCTTACTGGTATGACGGGGTCGGGTAAATCTACAACTTTGGCCTCTATGATTGACCATCGAAACACACAAACATCAGGGCACATAATTACGATAGAAGACCCAATTGAATATTTTCATGAGCATAAAAAAAGCGTGATAACGCAGCGCGAAGTAGGGGTGGACACAGAAAGTTATGCCACCGCACTTAAAAACGCATTGCGCCAGCGCCCAGACGTTATTTTGGTAGGAGAGGTGCGCGACCGCGAAGTGATGGAACAAGCTCTAACCAGCGCCGAGACGGGGCATCTATGCTTATCAACCATTCACACAACAAACGCCTATCAAGCTATTGAGCGCATTGTGAATTTGTTCCCTGAGGATTACAGCAACCAAATCCGTTTAAATCTATCTATGAACCTTAAGGCCATTGTTTCACAGCGTCTATTGCCGGGGGTTGATGGTGGTTTGGTGCCTGCGGTGGAGGTCATGCTTAACCAAGGATTCGTGCGTGAGTTAATATTGAAGGGTGAAATTTCAAAAATTAAAGATGTGATGGAGCAAAATAACAGCATTGGTATGTGCACTTTTGATCAATCATTGCTGCGACTATTTGTTGAAGGTTTGATTTCTGAAGAAACCACCATTACGAACTCTGACAAGCCATCCGACATGAAGATAAAGGTTGAGCAATCTAAGTTATCAGCAAAGACTGATATAGGGCGCCGTGATGCGTTGCATGCACTTGATACGTCTTTGATTTCTCTTAAGGACTAACTTTCCCTGAATTATATTCATAAACACGGTATAGCCCCTTGCTCGCCGCTTTTTGTTATGGTCTAATTTATATGCAGTGAATTTTTTCACGTTCCTTTCTATGCTGTTTCTTTATTTTTAAGGTGTATCATCCCATGACAGGCATAAACAAAATTTCATTTGTTTTTTCTTTATTCATTATCGCATTCACGCTGTCCGGTTGTGACGCGGCTGAGAACTACTTAAAAGCCGAGCGCTCCGCAGATATGCAAATGCAAGATGTCCGTGATGGCCTAGCGCCGCGCGTGCCTGATATCGATGATGGGGGCGCGGACGTTGACACCAGCTCCATTCCGCCGCTTCAGCCTTATGTAGCATCAGCGTCCGAATCAATGAAGTCGATGCCGATTGTTTCTATATCTGTTAATCAGTCCGTACCTTTGCGCGATGTACTTTTTGAATTGGCGGAGCAAGCGAATTTTGATCTAGAGCTAGATCCCCGTATCCGCGGTTCAATTATTTTCACCGCGCGCGAGCGACCTTTCGATCAGGTCATTGACCGCATTAGTGAGATGTCAGGTTTGCGCTATAGCTTCAAAGACGATGTTTTGCGCGTTGAGCTAGATATGCCATATAACAAGACTTATAAAATTAATTACCTCAGTTATATTCGTACAAACACAGGTAGCGTCCGCAACGATATTGCGGTTGTGTCCGGTGAGGGCGCCGATACGGGCTCTGCTTTTTCTGCGGAATCGTCGAGTGAAGCTGATTTCTGGGGGGAGTTAGAATCAAACCTAGTGCAACTCTTAGGTGGTGGTTCAACAGGAGCGCTTAAAACGTCACGTGACCCACGCATTACTGCGACAGACCAAAACCCCGAAGTTCAGGCCGTTGTGGCGGGTACGGGCGCGGATGGTGAAGCGCCCATTCAGGTGCAGGCGCCGCAAGCCACATTAACCGTAAACTCATTGCCTATTGATGACGAGGACGGAAACTCTGGAAACGGTTCACGTAATGATGGTGATTTGCCTGAGGCAACATTCTCTATCAACAAGCAGGCAGGCCTAATCAACGTATTCGGCAGTGAGCGTCAACATAAAGAAATTCGCGAATACCTAAAAGTTGTTGAGCGGTCTTCAACGTCTCAAGTTTTGATTGAAGCTAAAATCCTAGAAGTCACATTAAATGACGAATACTCAACGGGCATTGATTGGCGTGCGCTTGATTTACTGTCTGGTGAGTTGTCAGTTGGCTACCTTGCGCAAGGTGTGAGTAGTGCGCTTGCAAATGCTGCGACCTCTTCTACACCATCAGGAGGCGTATCGCTGGGAGAAACGTCTAACTTTGTTTTAGGCTATGCTGGTAATGACGCGCAGGCTGTTATCGAGGCTGTGTCAGGATTCGGAACCGTTCGTGCGCTAGCTAGCCCTAGAATGACCGTTCTTAATAACCAGTCGGCTGTTTTAAATGTGGCCACCAATCAGGTCTTCTTTGAAATCGATATTGATGTAACGACCGATGACGGTGCAACACAAACAGATATCGATAGTGACATCCGTAATGTCCCTGAAGGTATTTTAGTGAACGTGCAGCCTTCAATTAACCTTGATGAGGGTACGGTTGCCCTGGCTGTTCGTCCAACAATCACACGCATCACCGGTGAAGTTTCCGACCCAGCCATTCAGTTTATTACGGCCGCTGCTGGTATTGTCGGGGTTGAGTCCAACGTTCCGGAATTAAATGTGCAAGAAATTGATTCTGTGATTAAGGTGCGCTCCGGTCAGCCTGTTATCATGGGTGGTTTGCTACAAGATCGTAGCAGAACAAACGAAGAAGGTGTTCCGATCTTGGGTGAGGTTCCTGTTTTTGGATCATTGTTCAAGAAGCATAGCGATCTAATTCAAAAAACAGAGCTGATCATTTTCTTGAAGGCTACAATTTTGGATCAGCCGACAGACTCAATTCACAATACTGATCGTGACATTTATCGAAAGTTTTCTACGGATCGTCGTCCGTTCAAAATGTAATTTGAAATGTCGTGGCCTCTTATTAAATATGTTCTGAAAGCGGCCTTTCGCGATCGTCTTGTCTTATCTCTAATTATCCTACTGCTGCTCGGCACTAGCCTCTCGGTTTTTATGGGCTCTGCCGCTGTAACCGAACAAGATTACTTTGCGCTAGTTTTTGCCGCGGGCTCCTTGAGGTTCCTTGGTATAGCTGGCCTAGTTTTGTTTGTCGTGTTTTTCGTGCGCCGGTCATTTGAATCTAGAGATGTGGAATATCTTTTATCTCGCCCCATTAGTCGCGTCGAGTTTTTGCTTTCATACGCATTCTCCTTTTCGATGCTTGCTGTCACGCTAGGGGTAGTGCAGGGGCTATGCCTCTACATTATAGGCCCACATTTATTTGGCCCGGGTACAATGCTTTGGGTGGTCAGCGCCGTTGTTGAGAACATCTTGATGGTGAGCGTTGCGCTATTCTTTTCTATGGTTTTGACAAGCGCGGCCAGCGCAACCATGGCGACCTTTGCGTTTTATATTCTCGCGCGCATGATGGGGCAAATTTTGGGAATCATCGATGGCGGCTCTAAAATATATAACCTAGAGTTTCTTGAAATCATTATGCAGGGCATATCTTCTGTCATGCCGCGTCTCGATTTAATGGGGCAGAGCACGTGGCTAATCTATGGACCGGACGTGAGTGTCGGCTATGGATTTATTTTTGCGCAAGGCACCGTGTTTGCTGCGCTCATAATTTTAGCCTCATTAATTGATTTGGTGCGCAGGCAATTTTAAATGACCCAAGCTGGCTTTAATAAAACCAATCAACCCATCATTTATATGCTCTTTGTCGTTGTGCTCGGGCTGAATATCGCGCTTTGGGTATCTAAACGCGATGTACAGGGGGCGTGGTTAAATGTTCCGCCCGTACCATCTAATAACGCATCTTCATCTTTCGCCTTGGGCGATTCGCAATTTTCCTATCGCATGACGGGGGTGATGCTTCAGAACTTAGGTGATACAGGCGGGCGAGTGACGCATCTGTCCGATTATAACTATGAAACACTATCTAAGTGGTTTTGGTTAATGGATAAACTGGATTATCGCTCCGGCTTTATGCCGTTCTTGGCTGCATATTATTATGGCGCAGTGGATGATCCTGAAAAGTTATCCGTGATTATTGAGTACTTGCGCGAGGTTGGGCAAAGAGAGGGCGCCGAGCGCTGGCGTTGGCTGATGCATGCTATCTATATGGCGCGCTGGCAAATTAAGGACTTAGACTTAGCGCTGGATTTAGCTCGCGATCTGGCTGCTCTGGATCCGGCAACTATGCCTGGATGGGCAGCGCAAATGCCCGCTGTCATATTAAATGCCAAGGGTAGCAAGGAAGAGGCGCTCGATATCATGGTGCAAACCTTGAAAAGTAACGTCGATAACATGCATCCCAATGAAATAAACGCGACAAAGGACTATATATGCACCCGAATTCTTGAGCCTGCCCAGGCGAAAGACTATCCACTATGTTTAAATGAAAATTAAGTAAGCTATTCATATTGAATAACTTTCCCACTTATCTGGTATTTTAAGGACATGTTAATAAAATTGCATCATCCTATAGAATAAGGGGTGTTACGCATCGCAATAAGGGTGTATACTTTTGTGGATTAATTCTTAATCACTTAATTCTACTGAATTTTTAGAGGAGCTATCAAAAATGGAAAGAATTCAAACTATGTCGCGTAAGGGAGAAAAGGGTTTTACCCTTGTTGAACTCGCGATTGTTATGATTATTATCGGTCTCCTGATCGTTGGTATCCTGAAGGGTCAGGAAATGATTGCCAACGCGCAGGTGTCTTCAACAATTACACAAGTTAAATCGATGGACGCTGCTACATCAACGTTCCGTGACATGTTCAATGCTGTGCCAGGTGATATGGCGACTGCAACAAACCGCTTGGCGGGTTGTACGGTTGCTCCTTGTGCAAACGGTAATGGCGATGGTCGCGTTAGTGTCGCTGTAGGTGCCGCTCTAGCAACAGGCAACGAGGCTGGAAACTTCTTCTTGCATATGCTTTATGCAGATCTGATTTCCGGTATTGATGGTACTGCTGGTGCAACATACGGTCAGGAATTCCCTGCCGCACCTGTTGGCGGTGGCTTTACTGTTGGTCATACATCTACTGGTAACGGTGGTTTCCCGGCGCTTCGCCCAGGTCACTATCTAACAATCAACGAAACAACTCTAGCCGCTGGCGGAACAGAAGGTGTTCTTAATGGAACGCAGTCTGCACGTGTTGATCGTAAAATGGATGATGGCATTGGTAACACAGGTAGTGTTCAAGCGCTTGGTACCACTTGCTTAACAGCTGGTGCTTATGACGAAAACGTTGAGACAGCTCTATGTTCTTTAGCGTTCCGTGTTCAAGGCTAGTCTAACGGCTTAGCTTAGAGAATTAAAAAAGGCCCCGTTGATCGGGGCCTTTTGCTATGTCTAGGTTGTGTTTTAAACGCCTCTAAGCGGCTTTTTTACCCAAGATGTTCGCGGCGCTTTTCAATAAATCCATAGGCATAGGCAGCAGGATCGTTGAGCCTTTAGAATTCACAAACTCACCCATTGTCCCAAGATAACGCAGCTGCATCGTCTCTGGGCGTTTGGCAAGGATAGCAGATGCCTCATCTAATTTTTCAGCCGCCTGCAGCTCACCTTCTGCGCTAATCACTTTACCGCGGCGCTCTCGCTCTGCTTCGGCTTGCTTGGCCATGGCGCGTACCATTGTCGGGTCTAAATCAACATTCTTGATCTCAACATGGTCAACTTTAATGCCCCAATTTTCAGTTTGTTGATCAAGAATTTCCTGAATGTCTTTATTCAGCTGTTCACGATTGGACAGCATGTCATCCAAATCTTGCTTACCCAAAACCGAACGCAATGTGGTCTGCGCCAATTGGCTAGTCGCCATGTAGAAATCTTCAACGCGGTTAATCGCATGATCGGGATCCACAACGCGGTAATACAAAACAGCATTAACCTTCACCGATACGTTGTCCTTTGAAATAACATCCTGAGAGGGGATGTCTTCCGTACGAACGCGCATATCCACCAAAACCATTTGCTGGATCACCGGAATGATGATGCGCAAGCCTGCGCCACGCGTGCTGGTGTATTTACCAAGCGTATAAACAATGCCGCGTTCAAATTCCTTGATGATACGGATTGAAGAAAAAAGTAAGACAATTATGCCTATGCCAATAGGGATGAGGAGTTCCATCGCAAATATCCTTTTGAAGTAAAATGTTTAGTTTTTGAGTTCGGCAATTAAAGCATCACCCATCGCGGATGTCGATACCTCGCGGCAGTCTTTTGCCATGATATCGGGTGTGCGGGTCCCGCTGTTTAAAACGCGCTGGACCGCCTGTTCAATTTTATCGGCCAAATCGCCCTGATCAAAAGAATAACGAAGGCACATGGCGAAGCTCAAAATAGTCGCCAGTGGGTTGGCCTTACCTTGCCCCGCAATGTCAGGGGCGGAGCCGTGAACCGGCTCGTACAGCGCTGTTGCACTTGGCGCGCCAAGTGAAGCGGAAGGCAGCATACCAAGCGAACCCGTCAGCATTGCCGCCGCATCCGACAGCAAGTCACCAAACAGATTATCTGTTACAATCACGTCAAATTGCTTTGGATCACGCAAAAGCTGCATCGCGCAATTATCGGCGTACATATGATCAAGCTGAACATCAGAAAACTCGTCCTCATGAAGCGCGCTCATATCTTCGCGCCATAGCTTTCCGCTATCCATCACGTTAGCTTTTTCGCAAGACATTACGCGATTGTTTCGTTTTCGCGCTAAATCAAAGGCCACGCGGCCAATACGCTTGATTTCTGATGTGGTGTAAATCTGCGTGTTAACCCCGCGGCGCTCACCGCCGCCAAGATCTTCAATCCCGCGCGGCTCACCAAAATATACGCCGCCCGTCAGTTCGCGAACGATCAATATGTCTAAACCGCGAATAACTTCAGGTTTAAGCGTGGAGGCATCAATCAGTGCATCAAACACGAGCGCTGGGCGCAGATTAGCAAATAAATCCAGCTCCTTACGCAATTTAAGTAAACCAGCCTCAGGGCGCAGGTTATAATCAACGCCGTCCCACTTAGGCCCGCCAACCGCGCCCAGCATAATTGCATCCGCAGCGCGGCAGCGCTCTAATGTACTGTCATCGAACGGACTTTCAAATTCATCATAAGACGCCCCGCCTATCAAGCCATCTTCGGTTTCAATCTTGAAATCAGCATGTTCATTAATCCAAGCGACAATTTTTTTAACCTCACCCATAACCTCAGGGCCAATACCATCACCGGGCAGTATCATTAGTTTATATGTATGCGTCATGTGCTTTTCTTTATCTAAAAATTTTTAAAATATGAATCATGTCCAATGGTTTGAACAAGTGCGTAATTATCAGGGAGCAGGGCGATCACGCGCGCGCGATCATCATCAAGGATTTCGATTTGTAATAGACAGTCATTATCAGACAGTAGTTTCTGTGCGCCCTTAATAACGGCCTCTTCATGATTTTCGACATCTATTTTTAACAACAGCTTTTGCCCATTTAAATCCATAAACGAATCCAAAGGCTTTTGCTCTATTATGATTGTCTCTAAACCATCACTATGCTCGCCTACATATGATATGCCGGTGCTATCCTCCGGCGCTAAACAAAACTTTACCTCGCTCGCCTCATCGCCAACGGCAAATGTGTGAACGGTTGTTTTGCTGGTCAGGCGATTAATTTTCAGATGCCCATAAAGATGGTAAATATTACGTGGATCACATTCAAAACTATGCGTCAGTGGTATTAAACCCGATGCGCCAATAACGCAGCTATAAAGCCCGAAATTGGCACCAATATCTAGGAAAGCATCAAACTGTTCTTGTTTTGCCGCGTTCAGGACAAAGTCAATTTGCGCTTTCTCATAGCCGCCTTCAATCCACATCCGACGATCAATGTAGTTATCAGGGCGCACAACAAATTCCGCGCCACGAAAGGTGACAATTCTGTGCTTGGTTTTGCTGAAGTGTTTGTAAAACGCTCTGTATAAGCTGGTTTTAAGACGCAAGAAATTCATCTATACCCACGCCTTTTTATCTTTGTTTTTTTCTTCATATGTATAGATCGCACTGTCTTTTTCCATCGTCAAAGCAATGTCGTCTAGGCCATTAAGCAGGCAGTGTTTGCGAAACGGATCAACGTCAAAACTAAAGCAAAATTTCGTTTAAAATAAATCATACCCAAGAGCTGAAAAGCAGATATTACGATTAT
>CAKZMN010000284.1 GCA_937128575.1 uncultured Alphaproteobacteria bacterium
CTCAAAGGCTTCGGCTATTTCTCAGATGCCTCTATGGTGGCCTGTTGCGAATTACCTGACTCAGCGCATCTAAAACAATCAATTAATATTACAAGCGTTCTAACGAATTCCATCGCCGGTGCAGCCATAGCCACTGGCCCGGGTGTTCTGTAATCCAGCTTTCCAGCAGGGCATTAATTTCTAGCAATACATCTTCAGGCGCACGCGGTGCACCATCATCTGTAAAAAGGGCAATGGGTTCGTATAGTATAATTTCAAAGCGCGCGGGGCCGCGGCGGATATTGCGTACGGGCACTAATGGACAATCATATTTTTGACATAGCTGTATGAAGACCGGGTTTGTCATCGCCTTCATACCAAAGAACGGCACGGCTATACCTTCGCGGTACTTTTGATCAAGCAAAACACCAATATGACGTTTGTTTTTTATGGATTGGATCAGAGCCTTTCCAGCCGTTCGGGATTTTGCAATAACGCCCAACTTGCCATTTAACGTCCTAGAGCGCATCAGCAGCCTATCACTCCACGGGTTATTCGGTGCGCGGTAGGTAATATCAACGGGCTGTTCAAATTGCGTGAATAACATCGCGCCATTTACTTCCCAGTTTCCTTGATGCGCACCAAAGAAAACGGCAGGTTGTTCCTGCATAATGAAATCTTGCAAAATTTCTGGATTGGTTAAAACAGTATGGTTTTTTGAGATGGTTTTTAAGTGAGGGTACTCGGCAATAACGCGCCCCAAATTATCCCACATATCTGTAATAATATCTTTTTGCTCATGCGCCTTTAAATGCGGCATTGCCGCGCTGAGGTTGCGATAGGCCTTGCGCGAGGCAGCCAGTCTCGAGCCAATAACGCGCCCAATAAACCCGCCTAAATTTGATGCGGCCTTGGGCGTTAATAAGCGAAATAGTCCAAAAAACAAATAAAGCACAGCGGCTTCTATGATGTATCTAAGCGTCTTCATGCGCGCGCTATCTTTATCTGTTTGGATAAAAACTCAACGATGCTCTTCTCATTTTTCCATTTGAGTTTAACAGGTAGTACTTCGATATCCACGCCATCCACAGCGGGCAGGCGCATGGCATCCTTTTCTGTCGTAATGAGCTTTGCATTATGCTTTTTGGCTAAAGCGCCCAGAACCCTAATGTCGTCTGCGCGATAGGCGTAATGATCGGGGAAGGGCGCGCTTTCTATGACATTCGCGCCAAGATCTTCACGTAAAAAATTAAAGAACTTTTCGGGATAACCTAGTCCGGCGAAGGCAACATAAGGACCATCAAATTTGAGTTTTTCTAATGGCTCAAAGGAAGCTATGAATGCAGGTTTATCTTTAGGAAGGCTGCCGTGAATATCACGTTTGTCGGTTCCAATCACCACAAAGCCATCCGCCTTATTAAGCGCTTTGTCTAAGGGCTGGCGCAGTGGTCCTGCGGGGATGAGGCGTTCATTGCCAAACCCCATAGCGCCATCTGTCACAATTAAGTTTATATCTTTATGCAGATGTGGATTTTGAAAACCATCATCCATAATGATCAAATCCGCGCCGCGCTCTACCGCTTCTCTAGCGCCCTCAGCGCGATCTGCGCTAATGATTGTCAGGGCGTGCTGGCTTAAAATCTTATCTTCATCACCGCCATAGCCGCGCGTTAAAAAAAATGGAGCCTCGGCAAGATTATGCACCTTAATCAATTCCAGAAACGCAATGGCCGTCGGTGTTTTTCCGCTACCGCCGGCGACTACATTGCCGGCGCATATAACGGGCACACCGCAATTATAGGGCTTGGCTGCACTCTTTTGATGTGCCATGTGACCCAAGCCATACAGCCAAGAAAAAGGCGTAAGCGCATATTTGCACAAACGCTTATTCTTATTATACCAAAATGACGGTGTCTTAAACTTCATGGTGCCTCAACATTATCCGTTATAGCGCGCGCATTCAATTCATCAAGGCTAGGGTGAAGAATATCCATGACGCGCTCAATAACACCTTCCTTGTGTTGCGCAAAAGCTAGGCCGTTTTTTTGCTGCGCAGCCAGCTTACTTTCATCACTCAAAAGCGCATGTAAGCTTTGCGTTAATTCGGCCTCATCTTTAACCATGATGGCCGCGTTATGAGCGTTCATTTCATTAAAAATGTTAGTTTGGTATTGCACATTTGGTCCATGTAAAACCGCGCAATGAAGCTGCGCTGCTTCTATCGGATTGTGCCCGCCGCCGCCATCATCGCTGAAGGATCGGCCGATACAGGTGATGTTGCAGGCGCGGTAGAATAGGCCGAGCTCGCCCAGCGTGTTGGCGATGTAGATGTCTTTGTCATCTGCTGGTGCATCTTTGCTTTTACCGCGTAGTTGGGTGTTCATGCCGAGGGCTTTGCACTGTGTGACAATATCTTCGCAGCGTTCGTGGTGACGGGGCACGATGATTGTTAGCAGGTCTGGGTATGTGGTTTTAAGGCGTGCATGGATGCGGCAGGCGAGTGTTTCTTCGCCTTGATGCGTGCTGGCGAATAACC
>CAKZMN010000285.1 GCA_937128575.1 uncultured Alphaproteobacteria bacterium
CATGCCCAAGCGCATCATAGAGCTGCTGCGTCCCAATCCGCACACCTCCCTGATTAATCGTAGAATCCGAGCGCCCCTCAACCACCAACTGCCCTTGGCTTCGTCTCACCGCATCCCCATGCCGCCATACAGGCGGCTCACAATCAAAATACTCAAAATACTCCGCCCGAAACCGCGCCCCATCAGGATCATTCAAAAACCGCAGTGGCATCGATGGAAACGCGTTCACACAAACCAACTCTCCAGCCTCACCGGGCTTAACCGGCTTGCCCCGATCATCCCAAACCTGCACATCCATACCCATCATCGCGCCATTAATATCACCCGCATATGTAGGGGTCAGGGCATTACCGCCTACAAAACACGCCACCAAATCTGTTCCGCCAGAAATAGACCCAATCTTCACATCGGCCTTAACATGGTCATGCAGATACTGAAAACCGCTTTCGGGCAAAACTGCGCCCGTTGATAAAACCATCTGCAAATCAGATAAATCACAATTCTCTGCTGGACGCGCCCCTTCATCTGACCAAGATAATATAACGGGCGCCGCCGTACCATGATGCGTACAGCCATGATCAGACGTAAATTTCCATTGCGCATGAATATCCGGATGCACAGGCGATCCGTCATACATCAAAATCGTAGCGTCCGCCGCCAAGCCAGAGGCCAGCCAATTCCACATCATCCAACTGGGAGAGGCATGATAAAACATACGCTCGCCCGGCTCCACCTCTGCATGCAGCAGGTATTCACTCATATGCTTAAGCAATACCCCGCCGCTACTATGCTCAAAACATTTCGGCGTGCCCGATGATCCAGAAGAAAACAAAACATATAGAGGGTGATTAAAATCACGGCGAATAAAATCAATATCTGATGGGACGTGCGGCGCAAGAAATTCTGAAGCGCGCACCGCATCGCTCAAACCATCCAAGCTATGCTCATCATTAATAACGCCCAGAACAATCGTCTGTTCAATGCTGCTAATTTTTTCTTGTACGCGTACATTCACATCATTGCGCGAGATCACTTTGCTTCCGTGAACATACCCGTCAGCCGCAATAAATATCTTGGGCTTAAACTGACCAAAACGCTCAATTAAATCAGATTGCCCCATCTCCGTACCAATGGAGGAAAAAACAGCGCCTATATTAGAGCTCGCCAGCAGCAAAAACACGCTCTCCGGCACATTGGGTAAATACGCCCCAATATGATCGCCTTCTTCAAGCCCCGCACCCTTAAGCGCTCGCTCCCACACACTGACCTGATCATATAAATCCTGCCACGTGATAATGCGGTCACCTCCATTTTGCTGGCGCGCAATAATGGCAGGCTCATCAGGCGTTTTTTGAGCGCGCGACAACATATTTTCCGCGTAACTAATTTGGCTATCTGGAAAAAAGCGAACCCACGGCACCTGATCAATCGCGCCATGAACAACCTCGCCCTTGTCACCAAGAATGCCCGCGAAATCCCAAAATGCGCTCCAAAACTCATCATTATGATCAACCGACCATTGATGAATTGACGCATAATCATCAAAGCGCTCACCAGTGCGTGCCCCAGCAAACGCCATAAAGCGCTCTATATTACTTTCACCATCAACATCCGGCTGCCAAAGCAGTTTTTGAGGTTTTTCACTATTTAATTTAAGCGGTGCCGTCATAATTCTTTGTCTAATTCCCTACAAATTCTGCCTAAAAGATAAAATTTTTCTTCGTAACCCTGCGCCTATAAAAGCCGAATACATAATATACGAAAAGCGTACCACGCAGCAATCAAGCTTGCGTAGTTTTTAAAATACACTAGATTTATGATGGAAACATTAACCGGCGCCAAAGGACATATAGTGCAACACACTCCCTTAAAACTCCTACATTTTCTATTCCTGTTTTTAGGCGCGGCAACTTTGCTGGCCACCAGCCCCGCCGACGCGCAACAGGCAAACGATCAAACATACGCTAAAATACGTATTTTGCCCGAGCGCAGCACAATAAAAGCCGGTGAAGAAATATGGATCGCGATTGAACAATCAATTGCGCCCAAATGGCACACATACTGGAAAAACCCCGGCGATTCAGGCGCCGTTCCGCGCATTCAATGGACCCTCCCCAAAGGCTTTAGCGTCAGCGACATAAGCTTTCCAACCCCCGATAAAATTCCGTATGAGCCTCTTTTAAATTACGGCTACAGCAATCATACAATTTTACTACAGAAAATAACCGCCCCACAAAACCTACCGGTTGGTACCTTAACACTAAAGGCTGACTTTGAAGTTTTGGTATGTAAGGAAGAATGCATTCCTGAATTCAGCGAACATGAACTAACTTTAAACAATCCTCAATCAATCGCTGAAAACAACAGCCAGTATATAAATTCAGCTAAATTAAACTTACCAAAAAATACAGACTGGTTGGTATATTATAGCGAAGATAAAAATGATTTGATCCTACAAATCAAATTAAATAATCAACTAAAAATAAGTGATAAATCTCTAAAAACGATTGAATATTTCCCCGCTGATTGGGGCCTAATAGAAAACACAGCCAATGCCCGCGCGCAGATTAAAGACGGCATATTAGAAATTAAACAAGCCAGAGGCGACCGCGCCTTAAGCGCCCTCAAATCCTCATCTGGTTTACTGACATATATAGACGATAACGACAAACGCCGCGCCTATGAATTCACAGCGCAGCAGGCAACTTCAGCAAGCGCAAATGCCCCTGAAAGCACCGAAACCACGACAGACGCGCCGCACCAAACAACCTTAATCAAGGCCATTATTTTCGCGATGCTTGGTGGCCTCATTCTAAACCTCATGCCCTGCGTATTCCCCGTGCTGTCAATCAAAGCGTT
>CAKZMN010000286.1 GCA_937128575.1 uncultured Alphaproteobacteria bacterium
TGGGTTCATGGGTATACAATCAATTTTGGAATTAACTATTGGATTGCTTTCCCGTTGATCCGTATTCATTTTTCTTGTGTATGTTACACGTCTAATCAAAGATTTAAATTAAAGGGTTTCTAATGTTTAAAAAGCTTTGTCTTTCTGTTTTTCTTTTTGCAGGTTTGTTGCTTATTGGCGCACCTAATGGTGCACAAGCGGCTGAACCGCGCCTGATGGAAACACATGGTAACTGGCTGGTTTATAGCTTTGTTGAAGATGGCAATAAGGTTTGTTATATGGCGAGTAAGCCGACGAAGGCGGAGGGTAAGTATTCACGCCGTGGTGAAATTTTTGCGTTGGTTACAAACCGCCCCGCTGAAAAGACCAAAAACGTATTTAGCTATATTGCTGGTTATGATTATAAGGCAGGCAGTGACGTTAGTGTCGAAATTGATGGGCAGCGCTTTATTTTGTTTACGCAAGATAGCACGGCTTGGGCGCCTGATGCGCAAACGGACAACAGATTGGCGGATGCCATGCGCAAAGGATCCAAGATGGTTGTCAAAGGTACATCTAAGCGTGGCACAGTTACTAAGGATACTTTCAGTTTGAAGGGCTCCAGCGCGGCGCATGGTAAAGTAAATGCGGAATGCCGATAATATTTGAACACTAAAAAAGGGCTAAAATTATGAAATATATAGAAGTTTCTAAAAAGATATCTTTAACGAAAAAAGCCTCGCAAGAAGATATAAAAAAAGCTTTGATCGAGCGCATTGAGCGCGCATTTAAAGTTGAGAAAATGAAGAAAACCAAATCTGGATTTCATTGCGTCGGTAAAACGGGCGCTTTGAACGGTTTGGTTCGTCATGCGCGCGTTGGTATAGACGCGCAGGTCATTAAAAATCAAGACACTGTGCGCGTTATTATTAATGCTCAATCCGAAATGGCGAAATCTTTGCTCGTGTCTTATACAGCGCTGTTTTTCCTTGTCTTGATGGCTGGGTTGTTGCCTGGCTCGATAGAGACTAATGGTGAGAGCAGCGGCGCGCTTGATGCGTTGGTGTTTATGATTTTTGGTATATTTATTTTCTTTGATATAAACAAAAAGCTTTGTGAGCCTAAACAATATCTGGAGGCTGTTTTGGCGTCTTTAGATGTTGAATATGGCTAAGCTTCACTTTTTTATCCAAAAGTCTTTACACGTCATTTACTGCTGAGGAGTTGGAATCCTATTTTGGCTATGCTAAGCAAGTATAAATCAGTTAATTATGTTGTGAATCGGGCGGTCAGCATGTTAAAAAGCGTGCTGTTTTTATTCCGTCTTATGAGTAAAGTTTTAGGGAGTTGTGTGCTGCATATCTTTGCGTCTGCGAAGCGTCATTTAGCCTTGCATAGGTTTGTTAAATTACGCCAGCGTTATATTTTAACTAAAGGTAATAAGCTTAGGCTGCGCTATGTCGCAGGATCTTTTGCTGTGTGCGCCCTTATTTTATCTACTGTTTTGGCTTTCCCCACCGATCCTCTAACCATGAAGTGGCCAGTTTCTGAGCGCGTAGCAGATGCGCAGCAGGCTGAGCCGTCTTTTGAAGCGGCGGAAAGCATTTTACAAACCCAAATGTCACAAGGGATGCGTCTGGCCTCTGCCGCACTTAAAAAACCGCCCTTGCCATTGAACGTCGATCTTAAAATTGGCCGCGGCGATACTGTAAGCGGCGTTTTGGAAGAGGCAGGATTGAGCAGCGTGGATGCCTATAGCGCGGTGAAGGCGCTGGGTAAGCATTTTGATTTGCGCAAAGTGAAACCAGGTCAAATTATTAAGGTTGATTTTAAATCGGCTGGTGAAGATGCCCGTGAATTTAAAAAATTGACCATGAAAATTGATCCCGTAAAGCAGATCCTTGTTCAAAAAATTGAACCAGAGAACTTTAGCTCTGAGCTTCAAGAAAAAGAGCTTATTAAGCGTACATATGCTTATAACGCTGAAATTGAAACGTCTTTATATGGCTCTGCTGCACGCGTTGGTATTCCTTCGCAGGTCATTGCAGAGATGATTCGTATTTATTCATGGAATGTTGATTTCCAACGCGATATTCGCCGGGGTGATAAAATTGAAGTGCTGTATGAAGCCATGGAAACAGAAGATGGTGACTTTGCGCGTTATGGTGATGTGCTGTACGCGAATTTGAGCGTTGGTGGAAAGTCTGTGCCAATTTATCGTTATGAAATGAAAGATGGCCGTATTGATTATTTTGAGCCCGATGGGTTTAGTGTTCGCAAAACTTTGATGAAGACCCCTGTTGATGGTGCGCGTTTGTCCTCTGGCTTTGGTATGCGTAAGCATCCGGTGCTTGGTTACAATAAGATGCATAAGGGGCTGGATTTTGCCGCGCCGACTGGTACGCCGATTTATGCGGCTGGTGATGGTGTTATTGAATTTTTAGGCCGCAAGGGTGGTTACGGCAACTACATTCGCATTCGTCACAATTCTAAGCTGAAGACAGCCTATGCGCATATGCATAAATATGGTCGCGGTATGAGCCAAGGCAAACGTATTGAGCAGGGTGATGTGATTGGTTATGTTGGCACAACGGGCCGCTCTACGGGACCGCATTTGCATTATGAGGTGCATGTAAAAGATAAGCAGGTTAATCCGAGAAGCGTTGATTTACCAACGGGAGAGCAGCTTCAGTCTGCAGAGTTGAAAAAGTTTAAAGGTTTAATTGCTTCTTTGAAGCAGCAATATGTGACGCTTAGTGATGGGTTGAAATTTGCTGAGCAGGAAGAGCGGAAGCGTCGATTTCATTAAGCGCGCTTTAGAAATCTTAGACCGTAAATAATCATTAATATCCCGGCCATAGAAAACCAAAATACCGCATATTGAAGATGGTCATTCTTTAGTCTTGGGCGCGTGGCTTGGGCGATGGGGTAATCTGTTTTATTTTCCGCCCCCTCATCGTACACCATGAGCGGCCATATGTTATTCAAGCCCTTATGCTCGGACAATTCTTCAAAATTAATGCTGTACCATGCCCCGCTTTCTAGATTGTTTGCGGGCGTGAACATGTTGGTTTGCGGTGGCTGGCGCAATAGGCCAGTAATAGTGGTTTTCCCCGTGGGTGGTTTTAAATCATTTAGCTTATTCTTAAATTCAAGCGGCACCCAGCCACGGTTAATTAAAACGCCTGCGGCTTTATTGTTGTTCATTACGAGCGGCGTTATTACGTGATAACCCGGCTTGCCTTCATTCGTACGTGGTCCAATTAGGAAGGTGCTTTCGTGATCGTATTTTCCACGAATAATGCCGCGCGTTAGGGGCGGAGTATCGAGGGTCAGGGGGTTTTTAGACGCATCTTTTTCGTACTGCGTTTCGATGGCTTGAATTAGCCCCTGTTTCCATTCCAGCCTCTGTAGTTGCCAAGTGCCGAGATAGCACAGTACGGAGACGCCGATGAGCATCAAGAGCGTGGGCAAAAATAAGGAAGGTTTTGTTGTGCTCATATTAGCCCTCCCAGTCTCCTGGGCGGTGCTTGTATTGTAGGGCGATAATGTATGACTTAAGCGGGCGAAGCATGCCTACGGTCGCTCCTAGGCCGATAATGCTCCATATAATTGCATGGGCCCATAATGGGGGTGCAAGCCATGCGTCAAGCACGAGCGCCAGTGGAACGAGCGCGAAGCCAAGGATGAAGATAAGAAAAACGGCTGGGCCATCGGCGCTATCATTTTGGCTGAGGTCTAATTCGCAATTTTCACATTTATCACGCAAGTCTAGCGTTAATCCAGCCTTGTAAATTGATCCCGTTTTACAGCGCGGGCATTTACATTGCCAGCCCAGCTTCAGTGAATCAAAATCTGGAAGCATATTACGGCGCTACTTGGGTTATAAGATCAGTGTGATCAATACCCATTGTGTTGCCCCACCAGTACACAGCCACAAATAGGAACAGCCAAACAACATCAACAAAGTGCCAGTACCAGGCAGCGGCTTCGAAGCCGAAATGTTGATCCTTTGTGAAGTGACCCTTTTTAGAGCGTCTCCAGCATACGGCGAGGAAGATGGTTCCTACCAACACATGGAAGCCATGAAAGCCAGTAGCCATGAAGAAGGCAGATGGGTAGATCCCCTCAGTAAAGCCAAAGGCAACATGTGTGTATTCATAGATTTGGAAGCCTAAGAATATAGCGCCAAGTAAAACGGTTAGGCCTAATGCCCGTACAACTTCTTTATTTTTACCCTCTAAGATTGCGTGGTGCGCCCATGTTACGGTGCAACCAGAGAGCAGTAAGATCATGGTCATAAGGAATGGAAGGCCGAAGGGCTCCAATACTTCAATATTTTGTGGTGGCCATGTGAAGCCTATGGCCTCGGTCGGGAACAGGGCACCATTGAAGAAGGCCCAGAAGAAGGCCACAAAAAACATAAGCTCAGAAGCAATGAATAAAAGCATGCCATAGCGCAGGCCGATTTCAGTGACTTTGTTATGTACCTTTTCGGTGATGGTTTCATAAATAACATCTTTCCACCAAAAAAACATTACAAGCACAATAGAAATCAAGCCGAGAACCAAGCCTTTAAGACCGACTGAAAATTCGCCGAGCTTTACATCATGCATGTACATAATCGCGCCTACCGCAAATAATCCGCCAGCAAGAGCGCCAATAAGGGGCCAAATGCTTGGGCGCACAATGTGGTAGGGGTGAGGTTTTCCGGTTGTTGTATATTCTAGTTTTTCGGCCATGATCTCGTTATTTCCATTTATGTTGTCTTGATAATATTGCGCTTGGTTGGGCTCACCTTTTCAAGACATAAGGGCGATTAAGCGTAGGCATTTAATTAGTGTTCTCTATAGCACCAGTTTCTTCATTGTAAAAGCCTTCAAGCGCGTCTTCAAGCTCCTTTGATTCTCCACGGAAAAAAGTATA
>CAKZMN010000287.1 GCA_937128575.1 uncultured Alphaproteobacteria bacterium
TCATCCAGTACTCACAAGACAAATTTCGCTATAAGGCGGGCGTTGGAACAGGCGATCAATATTCCGGTGAGACTTTTCATTTAGGATTAGATTTTCAGTCCACCGATAACTTTAAGGTATTTGCGGAACTGTATTGTGAAGAAAAGAACTATGCGATTTTGGCGAATGACGCGCTCAAGCCCTTGCTGCGCTCTGATGAAACGGGCTTGAGCCTGCTGCATGATGAGGGCAATCGACGCATATATATGTTCAACCATTTAGAATATGACCGGGAAACGCTGGCCAATGAATATCAACGCGACATAAAGAGTGGTAGCGATATTGATATGCCGAAAAACTATTTTCAAAATGATGATCCAGACACGCAACCCGCGATGAATTGGCGCGCACACCGGAATTTATTATTCGCCAACTGGATGAACCTTGTCTATCAGGACACCCCTTATAATCTGGATGATTTGGGCGCTTAAAACCCCTCCTCCCCATTATTTTTAAATTTATGACGATTTTATGTTGACCGCCGCCCTATTAATTAATATTGATATGGCGGTCTTCCTCGATAGCTCAGCGGTAGAGCAGTTGACTGTTAATCAATTGGTCGCAGGTTCGAATCCTGCTCGAGGAGCCATTTTCCCCTTTCACTATATCATACTTAACTTTGCGCTTTCTTAGCGCTTTGCAAAATGACAATTGGCCGCCCCTATTGACGTAACCCAATGTTTTCTGTAAATAGGCTTTGTGTTTTTTAATTGTTTGGAGTTTTAAGATGAGTATCGCAGAAACAACAGTTGGGCCTTCGAATGAATTGCCAGAACTAAATGAGCGGCTCAGCCTATCCGATAAATTTTCTAGAGTTGGGCATAATCTAGTTTTTTTAAGAGCAAGATTGAGACATACAAGCGACACATTTGATGGCGACCACTCGCACCCAGCAAGATCTGTTGCACAGCAAATTGAAGTCGCACAAGAACCTGATCTAAAACTAACCCTTGAGCAGGTTGATAAAGCCATTACTTTGTTAAAAGAAATGGCTTTGAGAAACTTAAAACACATCATAAAAGATAACGATGTCATCTCGGCCTACGTTAAGCACTGGGCCCTAGGTCAATTGGTCAAAACTGATAATGCATCCCCTCGTACAAAAGATGAAACAGAGACATTGCGCCGTGCGTTTTTTGCAACGCAGGACTATGTGGTTCCCTTGCGTTCACACAGCGACCTTCAAATAACGCCAACAAAGAGCACCGAAGGGCTTAATGGTGTTTCTGTATTTCATATCCGCAACCAAGGTGGTGGATTAGATTACGGTGTTTATTCTGCGTCTTGGAATGAAAAGGTTGGGGGGTTGTTTATCAGTGCCCCAAGCAGCGACGATAAAAAGCCTAGCAAGCACATGCACGAACTAGATTGGAAGTTCAACATGTATTCTCCCTCACTGGGATAATACTTGCTCACTGAGTTTTGCAATTATGATTACTGCTTGATGAGCCATTCTTTACAACCATCCAAATCAATGAATAGATTAAACGGTGACTTCAGATCATACCGTAGCTTTGAGCCTTTCAGCTTCCAAGTTCAAAAACAGGTATCTGATCAATTAGCGCTTTTACAAACAGCTGTCCCCCATTATCAATGCAAGGAGCAGGCATGAATACGACACCGACGATGAACGATTTAAACAAGAGAGCAAAGCTAAGCTCTCTGTGGATTTTTATTTTTTTCAATATGATCTTTCGTGACCTGCATGAATTCGCGCGCCCCGGATTCCTCGAAGAGATGATGACAGGCGTTGTGGGTGGCGTTCAGATAACTGAGGGCCTGATGCTGGTTGGTGGTCTCATGGTCGCGATCCCCCTTCTCATGATCCCTCTCATTCAATTTCTGGGTTATAAGGCAAATCGCCTAACCAACATGATTATAGGTGCGCTCCAGATTGTGGTTGTTATTGGAGTCAACCGAGCTCCCGACCTTGATGACATATTCTTTGCTGTGATTGAGTTGGTCGCACTATTACTGATTATTCGGTTGGCATGGACATGGACAGAAGAAGACGCCTGTTAATATGATGAAAAAATACTACATGGCTATAAACGACTAGGAGAAATTTAAAATATGCCCATTGAATCAAAAGCAAAACCCGTAAAAATAAACAAAGATGAGTGGCAAACACCAAACAGAGCCCTGCGCGGCCTGCTGGAAGGGAAGGACATTCAAACTGAAGTCACACTAATTCGCTATGTAACAGATGTAATAGGGCAAGGCCCGACACTTCATGTTCATCCTTATGATGAAATTTTTACGATTACAGAAGGTAATGCACGGTTTACAATTGGAGATCAAGTTATCGACGCAAAGGCTGGGGATATATTGTTTGGCCCTGCAAATGTACCTCACGGGTATCAAAATTTAGGCCCTGGAAAACTCGATTCTCTTGATATCCACCTAAGCTCTGAATGGATACAGTTCGATTTGGCTGATAGCTGGGAGCAATCTACAGTTTTGATTGATGCATCATCTAAAATCGAAGACAGCAAGGCTTAAGCTAGGGCCCTTGATTTCCTAAACATGAAGAATGTTAATTGACACCTAACTTTGTTGTGCCTAACGCTAACTTTTGCAAAATATGACAAAGCGTGATAGGTTACACTTCAATCAATAACATTATAAAACCTAGGAGGTTCAGCATCGCCTGTTCAATTGAAGAACTCACGAATACTACTTGTAAATGGCCCATCGGAAACCCGAAGGAAGATGATTTTCATTTTTGCGGCAATGACGCGCATGACGGGAATAGTTCTTACTGTGAATTCCATACGGAAATGGCCTATCGCACGAACTATGTCTCAAGACGCGACAGAGAGCTTAAGGCTAAACAAGCCGCCTAGATCAGCAATTAACGCTGTCACATTCTCATACAACCTATTGACAAGACTGTCACAACGCACTTATTAAAGATGTGCGAGCGTATGCTCTGGGGTAATTATAAATAATAAATAACAAATAAGGAATACTAAGAATGCTTAATGAATTTAAAGACTTTATTGCCAAAGGTAATGTTATGGACATGGCTGTCGGTATCATTATGGGCGCTGCTTTTACTGCAATCGTAACCTCTATGGTTAAAGACTTGCTTAACCCAATTATCGGCCTGTTCTTGGGCGGTGTTGATTTCAGCAACATGTTCATCAACCTATCTAATGATGAATATACAAGCCTAGCCGCAGCGCAAGAAGCAGGCGCAGCGACATTTAACTATGGTATTTTCATCAATGCGATCATCAATTTCGTTATTGTGGCTTTCGTTGTGTTCATGCTGGTTAAAGGCGTAAACAGAATTAAAGAAGAAGCACAAAAGAAAGAAGCTGAAGAAGCGGCGGCGCCAGCTAAGCCATCTGCAGACATCGTTCTTTTGAAAGAGATTCGTGACCTTCTTGCAAAAGATGCAAAGAAAAAGGCACCTGCGAAGAAGAAATAAATTTTATTTCTTTAGCTAAATAATTTTAAATAGCCAAACCTGCATACGGTTTGGCTATTTTCTTTTCTACGGCGTGACATGCGCGCTGGCTTAGATTAGACTTTTCTGTACTATGATTAATTCTTACAAAATCCCCCTATTTCTATTTTTCATCGCGATCAGCGCCCTGCCCGCTATCGGTGTGCATTATGATGTTATGCCGCGCATATATGCCGTGTATTTTTATTGTGCGGAACTGGCGGTTGCTAGCCTTCTGATGATTGCCGTTTATGCGAAGCATCTATCGGTGTTTTTTGTGATGCTAATGATTGCGGGCGCAATTTTAAGCCTGCAGGATAATACGTTTTGGGAGGATCTTCGGGTGCCTATTGCCTTTTGGGGCCTGTATTCCGTTTGCTGGTTATTTTATTTTGAGCTAGGTAAAACGCGCGCGGTGCGCTGGATATTGAACATCAATATATTTACGCATCTTAGCTTTTATTTGACCTATATGGCCTCCGCTATTGGCATTGCCTTTGCGATTACGGCCAGCATTTTTAATGGCTGGGATCTTATTCCGCAAATCCCGCACCAGCTTTATGCGGTGTTCTTGTTGATGGCGGCGGTCATTCCGACGCTGACTATTGGGGCGCTTAAGATCA
>CAKZMN010000288.1 GCA_937128575.1 uncultured Alphaproteobacteria bacterium
AAGCGATGAGGATGCTGACTTTATGCGCTCGCTGGTTATCCATGATGACGGCGATGTGATTGCCATTAATAAGCCATATGGCTTGGCGGTGCAGGGTGGCACCAAAATTGGACGGCACGTCGACGGTATGCTGGATGCGTTAATGAATAAAGAAGGCGTGCGCCCAAGATTAGTACACCGCTTAGATAAAGACACAAGCGGGGTTCTCTTGCTCGCAAGATCGGCCAAGGTCGCAAAAGCTTTGGGAGAGCGTTTTAAAAGCAGAGAGATCAGAAAAATATATTGGGCCGTTGTCACGCGCGTCCCTGAATCGCAAGCGGGCGCAATCCGCGCGCCTATTATTAAGGCCGGCGGCGCAAATAAGGAGCGCATGGTTGTTGACGATAAAGAAGGTAAAAAATCTGTCACTGAATATGAGGTCATCGAGCATGCGCATCGCCAAGCGGCATTCCTTGCATTTTGGCCGCGCACTGGTCGCACGCACCAAATTCGTGTGCATGCCGAACTCATGGGGTGTCCGATATTGGGCGATAAAAAATATAAAGGTCTACCGCATGAGGGATACCACGACCCGGAAGAGTTTGATTTGACGCAAATGGAACTTGCTGATCGTCTTCACCTTCATGCGCATCGCATTACGTGCTCTCACCCTACACAAAAGGGCGCACTGGATATTGTCGCTCCCTTGTCGCCAGAATTGAAAAAAAGCTGGAAGTCATTAGGGTTTGACTCTTCCTTTAAGGGCGATATTTTTGAGAATGTCAAAATTTAATTGAGAAAGAGAAATGCCATGAGCAAAGACAAAAATGAAACGCCCAAAAAACGAAGTTGGCTGAAGCGTTTGTTTAAGTTCTCTGTTTTTCTGACTCTTTTCTTCGCAGTCATCTTTACCGTGATGGCTAATCTTGGTGGTGCAAATGACATGTATAGATCCGCTGTTGAAGAGTTTGTATCAGAGGCGACTGGCTATCCTGCAAGCGTTAAAACGCTCAATAATATGACATTTTTCCCAGAGGTAGGCTTTGATTTTGAAGGAGTGGAGCTCTTTGAAAGCGCGGATAATAAAGCGTCTGTTGGTTCTGCTAAGAAAATTTCTATTGCCCTTAGTTTTTGGGACATGGCGTTTCAAACCGGCAAGCTCTCTCAGCTCCATATAGAAGGTGTAGAAGCGCAAGCGGGAGTCTTCATGGACAAAGCTGTGAACATTGAATTGGCTACAATTAAGGAAGAAGAGGGCAAACTCCCTAAACTTTTTGTTACAGGGCACATTGATAAATATCCGGTGCGCGCCACCATGGACATGAAGCTCTATGGTACAGAAAAAAACAAGGCGTACGGCTTTGATGATGATCGCGCCTTTGAACTAGAGCTCGGTGAGGTATCTGCAAAAGGCACGGCGCGCAATAAAGTCACGGGAACAATATTTGAAGATTTAGATATATCATTAAGCGGCGCAAAAGTTGCCACGGGACATGTTTCGATGTCTAACAATTTTGAAGGTGTGTTGAAAGTTGAAGAATATGGCAGCGTCCTGTCGCCAAATTTGAAAATTGAATTTGATGAAAAACCGACGATAATATCTGGAGAAATATCAAGCGCGGCTTTGCGCATGGGGGACATATCTGATGGTTCTCGCTTTAGAAGATTGATTGATTATTTAGAGGCCGCGTTACTGGTTAAAAAGAAAAATGCACCGCTTGATTTCTCGAAAGCAAATCTTGATGTGAAACTGGACGCAGAAAAATTTTATGCAGGCGATGTAAATCTGGGTCCCTTAAAGCTAGATATTGATATGGTTGATGGGGTTTTGAAAATTAACCCAGAGGGCTCCTCCATTTCATCAGGGAAAATTAAAGGATTGGTCAGTATAGATGCCTCTGCGTCACCGGCAAAACTTGATATAAATATTAATGTGAAAAATATGAATTATGGCCTGTTGCAAGATGGCGTTAGCGGCAGCGGCAATGCTTTGGTTAAGTTAAAGGCGACGGGAAAAACGATGGACGCCTTCAAATCAAACCTGCAGGGGCAATTCAGCTTTACAGGCGGTGAGGGGAAATTTGGTTCTGCTCTTGCTAACTTGTGGGGGCGCGGCGTGGTGAATACGATATTGCCTAGCTTTGGAGAGGGTGAGGCTTTGTCGGTTAATTGCGCGATAGTCGATTTTAATATCGAGAACAGCATAGCTAAAAGCAATGCTCTGTTTATTGATGGTACGCATGTCACATTCGCGGGTGATGGCACGTATGACATTGCCAATGATAATCTGGACATTGTTTTAAAACCCAAACAAAAAGAAATATCGATCGGTGATTTATCTTCTGCTTTGCAAATTAAGGGGCCTTTATCAAAGCCCTCTGTATCACCAAGTTTACTTGGTTTAGGCAAGAAGGTTGGTGGCTTACTTTTAGGCGCTGTTAATCCAGCTTTTCTTGCTTTTTCTTTCGCAGACCTTGGTTTGAGCGATAGTCACCCATGTGCAAGTTACATCAAAGCCGCAGAAGAAAAGTAGTAAGGCTATGAAACGTTTTTATACAATGGTTAGTCATCGAAAAACCGACGTGCAATACCAAATTTTGCTCGATGCTAAGCCGATCAATACACCCTTCAAAAACACACTGCATGTTTTTCAACAGGGGCTGGCTGACGCGCTGGTGAAGGAGTGGTCATCGCAAGTTGATAAAATCGTACCAGACACCATGCCTTTGACCCAAATCGTTAGCACCAAAATTGATAAGGTCTCTAATGAGCGCGCGCAGATGAGCGCTGAAGTCCTCAAATTCTTTAACACTGATCTATTATGCTATCGCACTGACGCCCCTGCGGAGTTGTTAAGGGCACAAGAAAATGCGTGGGATCCTGTTCTTAAATGGTTTGCGCAGCGCTTTGGTAGCGAGCTCGAAACAACACAAACACTAGTTGCCCTTAAGCAGAGCCAAGCCGCGCACGATGCGATTAGAGTGTATGTTGAAGCGCTAGACGATGATCGCTTCACAATATTACAAATGATCACGCCCCTTGCGGGTTCCATTATATTGGCAATGGCCTTTATTGAAGGTGAAGTAGGTGGTCAAAAACTATTTGATTGCACTCACGTTGAAGAGGCGTTTAAGGCCGAAATATATAATGAAGAAAAATATGGGCCCGACCCCGCGCAAGAAAAGAAAGACGCGGCGATGCTGGTTGATCTAAAGGCCGCTGAAAGCTTCTTAAAATATCTCTGTGAGTAGTTAGACATAATTTTCTTGGTGTTTTTCATATTGTATGTTATATTCCGTGAAATTATTACAAATAGCGCCATTGAATGGCAGGAATATTGAGATGAACAACCGTTCCTACGGACTTGGAAACGCTGGCCCTGTATACCCTTCACGCGAAGAAAGCCTGATGGTGGCTTGTGAACAAAAGAAAATGGATAAGGCTAAAAAATTAGCAGTTTTGCTCACGAAAATTTTTGCTGAGTACGCTGATTTACAAAAAGATCCAGCAGTTAGAGAGCTTCTGTGTGATTATCATCTCCGCGGCGCAATTCAAGAGATAGACCCTAACTTCGAATTCCCTGAAGTCAATTAATCGCTAAAGCCAACTAAGTGGCTTTGCTACGCGGTAGCCTTTCATAGCGCGCGATAAGCCGCGCACATAACGCACCAAAAAATAAATTAAAATAGGGGCAGCCGCAATGAAGCCACTAACAATAAAAGCCTTCATATTGATCGTGGTATAGTCATCAAGACAGGGATCAAATACGCGCATTAGCGCCATCATATCCATGCTAGCGGCTTGCGTGCCTAAATTCATTAAATGGGAAATGCAGGGGCTAAGGGGTGTGTTGTCAATAAACGCAAGCAAGTACGCGCATCCGATAGTCATCGTAACAATAGCAAACAAGCTGCTGATCCAAATTGTACGAATGATGAACGTCATGTGGTTTGCGCTTAAACTGCCAATCTCATGTTTCTTGCGCATAACATAAGCCGCAATCATTACGCCAGTTAGAAGTATAAGAGATAGAGCGGCCGCCGCGATGGTTGGCACAACAGATAATATGAGTGAAGCGCCTAATGCTCCATAAATTTGGAGCAAGGCTTTCTTTTCTTTTTCTATCGCATTTCCATCCATTAGCTGCGCCCAAATAATTTTTCAATGTCACTAAGCTTGAGCTCAATATAAGTCGGTCGCCCGTGATTGCACTGACCGGAATAGGGGGTCTCTTCCATTTGCCTTAATAGCGCATTCATTTCATCTGCGTTCATGCGGCGCCCTGATCGTACGGAGCCATGGCAGGCCATCGTCGATAAAATTTCATTGATGCGTTCTTCTAATCCATCAACCGCGTCGCTATCTAAAACCTCATCCGCTAAATCGCGGATAAGGCGTTGTATATTAGCCTTCTGCCCTAAAATTGCGGGCACGCTCTGTACCGCCAAAGCCCCAGAGCCAAATGGTTCTATATCAAGCCCTAGTTTCGAAAGTTGGTCTGCATGTGCCATTAAGCGCTCGGTCTGAGTATCATCTAATTCAACAATTTCTGGTGATAACAAACCCTGTTTCTCAATACCGTGATCCTTAAGTTGATTTTTAAAACGCTCGTAAACTAGGCGCTCATGCGCCGCGTGTTGATCAACGACAACAAGCCCGTTTTCGCTTTGCGCGATAATATAGTTCTCATGTATTTGCGCGCGAGCAGCGCCAAGCGGGTAAGATATGGCCGCCTCATGTAATGTTTCCTCAGCGCGCGCAGAGGGCATTGTATGCATCTGTGGTTGCTGCGCTTCATAGGGTAGGGATTGTGGCTCGGCTAAGTTGCCATAGGCATAATGCGATGGCACGGCGGCGGATGATCCGCGGTGCATGGGCAGTGGCGGCGCGAAATGATTGGCCGCTGAGCTGTGTGATCCTGCGCCTAAATGACCGGGACGCATGGATGATAAGGCGCTGTAGGAAACGCTAGAGGAAGATTGAAACCCACCTTCAAGAAGCGCGTGTTTAAGCGCGCTAATAATCAGGCCGCGCACAATAGCGGGGTCGCGAAAGCGCACCTCAGTTTTAGCCGGATGAACGTTCACATCAACCTCGTCGGACGGCAGGTCAAGAAACAGAGCGATCATAGGATAACGGCTTTTGGCAATAACATCTGCATATGCCGCGCGCACACATCCGCCAAGAAGCTTATCCTTAACCGGACGGCCATTAACGAACAAATATTGATATTGCGCTGTGCCGCGATGCAGTGTGGGAAGACCAGCAAAACCAGTTAGCTTTATACCTTCACGCTCTGCATCAATTTTCATCGCATTCTCGCCAAACTCACGCCCTAAAATTGTAGCCAGCCTGCTCTGTGAATCCAAAACAGCAATATGGTTTAAGCTCTTTTTATCATCATTATTAAGCGTGAAGCTAATATGTGGAAAGGCCATAGAAAGCCGCGTTAAGGTGTCTTTGATGGCCATGCTCTCGGCGCGTTCTGACTTCATAAATTTCAAGCGCGCAGGGGTAGCGTAAAATAAATCTCTAACTTCAATTTGTGTGCCGCTAGGATAGGAAGAGGGCGATGGTTCGCCTTTTTTACCGCCTTCAGCAATAATTTCCCATGCGTTACTATCTTTTTCTCTCGTCGATATTTTTACGCGCGCAATGGCGGCAATCGAAGCCAAGGCTTCGCCGCGAAAACCGAGATGCTCAATGTTCAGTAAATCATTGCCAGGAAGTTTTGAGGTTGCGTGGCGATCAAGCGCCGCAATTAAATCGTCGCGCCCCATACCAAAGCCATTATCTTTGACCACAATGAGGCTTTTGCCGCCGTCACGAATGCTCACTTCAATGCTGGTGGCGCCCGCATCAATAGAATTCTCAACCATTTCTTTAATGGCCGCCGCTGGTCGCTCAATCACCTCACCGGCTGCGATTTGGTTGATGAGGGTCTCTGGTAGATGTCTAATACGCATGGAATGACTATAGCGCGCAAATCCGTGTTTTGTAAAAACCAGCGAAATGGGCAGATAAATGATGGTGGATAACTAGGGTGCT
>CAKZMN010000289.1 GCA_937128575.1 uncultured Alphaproteobacteria bacterium
GGCATCCGGCGTGGGGTTCAGGCCATATATCGCCATGCCTGCGCGCACCAAGTCAAAATGGTATTTATCACCTAAAAATGCACCGGATGAGTTGCATAAGGATTTTTGCGCATCCGGGAAATGACTCGCCAGATCACTAAAGACTGTAAACTGAACCTCGTTCAATTCGTGGTCCGCCTCATCGGCGCAGGCAAAATGGCTCATCACACATTTAATGTTCAGACCGGCCAACATATCCATATGGCTAAACAGCTCCTGCGCCTCAATTGACCCAAGCCCCAAACGGTTCATGCGGGAATTGAAATGTAGGAATGCGGGCAAGTTCTTGCCACAGCTACGCGCCAAGGCTTGATAGCCCTTAATTTCTGAAAAACTGCCGAGGACGGGCGTTAGATTATACTGTTCATATAACGGCGCGGCGCTGGCGTAAAAGCCGTTTAGGATCATGATATCGATATCCGCGAAATCCTCGCGCAGCGCCATGGCCTCATCAATGGAGGCCACGAAGAACGCGCCGCACCCTTCCTGAATAAGCGCGCGCGCAACGGGGGCCGCGCCCAGCCCGTAGGCATTGGCCTTCACCACCGCGGCCACCGCCGCTTTTGGCGCGCGGCGCTTGATTATGCGGTAATTCTCCCGCAGGGCCGCCAAATCAATGCGTAAAATTCCGCGCGATGAATATCTATATGAATCTTTATTTATCAATGACTTAATCCGAATATTACTTTCTATAATTCAATTATTTTATGGATATTAACGCTCCATTAACACTTAGAGTCGTATCATACGCTCAAGTAATAAGAATAAAACGTAAAAGAGAAAATAAATACAGAGAGTATAATCATGGCGGATATCAACACAGATAACATGACATTTAACGATCTAAAAACATATCTGTTTGACGGGCTAGCTGACTTTGACAGTTTCAAGCAAATGGAAGCCTCCATAGACGCAGAAGGCAGTGATTTTAAGAAAATGCTGCAAGGCGACAAGCTTGATGTTTATACACTTTATAAAACTAAATTTTCAGAAGAACTAAAAGAAACAACAGAAAAAATAGAGACCGATATAAAGGCGCTTTCTGAAAAAATAGGCCACGTGTCTGAAGAGGGCTCCTATTATCATACAGAGGTACAACAGAGGCTACAGTTAAAAGCCGCTGAGCAATCAATTTCCAAACATGCTGAAGAGCTACGAAACGGCCCAATAACGTTTAAATTTAATGGGCAAGATGTCACCTACACTAGAGCTGAAATCAATGAAAAATATGATAAAAGTTCAAGCATTTGGACAAACACACCAGAAGAACAGTTCGCTAAAAGCTTAAAAGATGCTCACCAAAAGGCTTTCACCGAAGAGTATTCAAAACAATATAATGATGAAAATTCTGATTTAGGCAAAGCGGTTACACAGAGAGCAAAAGCTAACGATTACTTGGGCATAAGTGCGTACGCGCGACAAAGAAGCGCAAGTGACCAAGTTACTCGCCTTCGTCATAAGATAAGCGGCGCTGCAAGTAAGATAGAAAAGAAATCTTTAAACCTTAGTGGTGAAGTGCCAAAGATAGAAAATGAAGATAAGCTTCAGGCTGAAGCAACACAAACAAAAATCATTGAGCCTCAAAAGAAGATCGAATCTGAAAAAATAGAGACGGAGCTTGCAGAAAAAACTACACTGGTAGAAACGAAGCCTACAGCCCTACAAACGGCTTACAAAAACGCACAGAATTTGCTTAAAACACACGCGGAAGCCAAGGCGGCAGGCGAAAGCCCCGAAAAATTGGCAGCCATAGCAAAGCAGATAAATTCTAGTTTGGATAACGTTCAAAAAGAAATGAACACGGAAGTTTCACAAGGCAGTTTTGGTAAAGATGATCAATCAGCTCTTGAAAAACAAATTGCTGATGTGCGTTCAGAGTTTCAAATTAAGCAAACCATCGAAATAGATCCGGCCGTACAGGAAGTTCAGTCATACCTAACGCTACAGGGCTTTGATGCAGGTAGAATTGACGGCGCGTATGGTTCGAATACAGAAAACGGATTATATCAATACGCCAACGCCAATAATATAAAGGGCTATGGCAACCTCTCTCCTGCAGAGCTTCAAAAAACGGTTATGGATCACATCAAGAAGGACATTGCAGAAAAACCTGTCGAGTTCCGTATGGGCATTGCGGCCAAGCTCGGCGAAATGACGGAGAGCGGCGACGCCAATCAAATTAAAGCAGCGCAAGTTGTCATGAATACTATGGGCTTTAAAGGCGAGAACGGCGCAACCTTAAAAGTAGATGGCATTGCTGGCACTCAGACTGATTTTGCAAAAAACACCGCAGAAAGCAGCACGCGCGTTTCTCTAGCCGCAGCCTTCCAAAAGGTGGTTGGTGAAGAGCATAGAATATCGACCGAGGCTATTGCCAAGGTTGCCACTGCTAAGGCTAAGCCTGTGGGTCTGGCGGGCACAAAATCGATTGGGAGTGATTTTGAGAAAGCTTCAGAAGACAAAGTTGCGGCAAACACGTATAAATCCGGCGACATCATAAAGGATATAGATCAAGATGCTTTGGCTTCAGAGCTTGGCACTGGCGTTAAAGCGCCAGGTATTAGCGGGTCCTAATCAACGCTGCGATAAGCCGCGTGGCTTGGGTCTAGGTTGCTGAAGCGTGTGACGTTTGGATCGAAATACATACGCACCCCGCCAATAGGGCCATGACGAGCCTTGGCTATAATACATTCACCCACATTATGCGCGCGCTCCATGCTTTCTTGCCATTGCATGTGCTTTTCTGTGCCCGGCTCTGGTTCGGTTCTAGAGAGGTAATATTCCTCGCGATATACGAACATCACCACATCGGCATCTTGCTCAATTGATCCTGATTCACGAAGGTCGGAAAGCTGCGGGCGTTTATCCTCGCGCTGCTCCACCTGACGGGATAGCTGGGATAGCGCCAAAACAGGGATGTTGAGCTCCTTGGCAATGGCCTTAAGACCCATTGTGATCTCGGAAATCTCGTTCACACGGTTTTCAGATTTACCCGTGCCGCGCACCAACTGCAAATAGTCTACCATCAACACATCAAGGCCGTGCGTTCGTTTCA
>CAKZMN010000290.1 GCA_937128575.1 uncultured Alphaproteobacteria bacterium
CTAACTATGGCTCTATGACCCCACCCGAGTCACCCGATCAACCCGCTCCAGAAGCCCCGGCAACATACGGGCCATCGCTGATTGCCGCCTACGTCAAGAACTTGCCGAACAAGCCGGGCGTGTACCGCATGTTCGATGAGCATGGGACTGTGCTTTATGTGGGTAAGGCAAAAGACCTCAAAAAACGGGTCACAGCCTACACAAGTTACCGCCGCCACACCATGCGGATACAGCGCATGATTCGAGCGACGGCCTCTATGGAGTTTGTTGTTACGGGAAGCGAAACCGAAGCGCTCCTGTTAGAAGCGAGCCTGATCAAACAGCTCAAGCCGCGCTATAATATCCTGCTGCGCGACGATAAGAGCTTCCCCTATATTCTTGTGCGCAAAGACCATCCTGCCGCGCAGATTACCAAGCATCGCGGGGCACGAAATATTAAAGGGGACTATTACGGCCCTTTTGCCAGTGCGGGTGCGGTCAACCGTACGCTCGATACGCTGCAACGCGCCTTTCGTCTGCGTAATTGCTCTGACTCGATATATGAGGCGCGCACGCGACCTTGTATGCTGTATCAAATTAAGCGCTGTTCTGCGCCTTGCACGGGTGAGATTGAGCTTGAAGACTATGCGCAGCTTATCGGCGATGCTGAAGATTTCTTGACGGGCAAATCAGCGGCCCTGCGCCAACGTTTGCAAAGCCAAATGTCGGATGCCTCAGCGGATTTGAACTTTGAGAAAGCGGCTGAACTGCGCGACCGGCTCCACGCGATGTCGCAGGTGAGCGGAGCTAGTGGCGGCATTAATCCTACGACCTTTGGCGAAGGTGACGTCATCGCCATTCACAGCGAAGGCGAACAAAGCTGCGTGCAGGTTTTCTTTTTTAGGGCGGGCCAGAATTGGGGGAATAATTCCTACTTCCCGCGCCATACAAAAGAGAACGATATTGGCGAAGTTCTGGATGCTTTCCTCGCGCAATTTTATCTTAACAAACCCATTCCGAAAAATATTTTCGTCAATCAAGACCTGCCTAACCAAACCCTATTGCAAGAGGGCTTATCAGAGCGCTCAGGACGAAACATCAATATCTTTAAACCGCAGCGCGGTGAGAAGAAAATGCTTGTCGACCGCGCTGTTAAAAATGCGCAAGAAGCGCTCGCCCGTAAAATGGCGGAAACCGCGTCACAGAAACGTTTACTCACCTCCCTTCAAGAGGCGTTCGATCTTCCCAAAATGCCGCGACGCATTGAGGTTTATGATAATAGCCATATCCAAGGCACAAATGCAGTGGGCGCCTTTATTGTGGCGGGCATGGACGGGTTTCAGAAGAAAGAATATCGTAGCTTCAATATTAAAAATCCTGACACGGAACCGGGTGATGATTACGGCATGATGCGCGAAGTTTTCCGCCGACGCTTCACGCGCTTGCTGAAAGATGATAGTCTGCGCTGGCCTGATATTGTGCTGATTGATGGTGGTAAGGGGCAGCTTTCAGTCGTCAAAGAGACGCTAGATGAATTGGGCGCGACAGAAAAAACGACGCTGGTAGCTATTGCTAAGGGTCCAGACCGCAATGCGGGCCGCGAGACTTTTTTTATTCCGGGACGTGCGCCCTTCACCATGCCGCCTAAAACGCCTGCGCTCTATTATCTACAGCGTCTGCGCGATGAGGCCCACCGTTTTGCGATTGGTAAGCATCGGGCGAAACGTAAAAAACAGATGATTACTAGCCCGCTAGATGGTATCACAGGCATAGGGCCAGGACGAAAGAAAGCCTTGCTCGCACATTTCGGCTCTGCCAAAGCTATAAAGAAAGCGGCTGTAGAAGATTTGGCATTAGTAGAGGGGGTCAGTGCAAAGCTGGCGCAACAGATACATGACTATTTCAATGAATAGAACAGGTGAGGCGGAAAGTACGAAGAGCGGCGGCGCGATTGCCGATGCCTTGACTTTAGTAAGGCTTATCCTGACGCCTGTGATTATGTTTGTGATCATCAAAGGCTGGCCAAATTTAGATATGGCGGTTTTGGCGACAGTCTTACTGATTATCGCCGCCGCGACGGATTTCTTTGACGATTATTTTGGCGGCACGGAAAATGCGCCTCACCGCAAATTTGGGTGGTTCGATGATATTGCGGATATCATGATTAACGGGCCTGATACGACTTATATTGAGGTGGGGGGTCGTATTGAAAAGGCTTCGATCAAGTTTCGGGATAACCAGCATCTCACCACGATTTGTCAGCGGATTGTGGGGGCGATTGGGCGGCGGGTGGATGAGGCCTCGCCGATTTGTGATGCGCGCTTGCCCGATGGCTCGCGTGTGAATGTGATTATCCCGCCGCTGGCGGTTGATGGCGCGTGTATGACCATTCGTAAGTTTACAAAAGATAAATTGACGCTTGAAAAACTTCTTGAATATCAAATAAACTAGGTTTAGGTTCTAAAGACTGCATTTGAGATTTAGACCAGTTAAGTAAGTTGAATAATAATAAAGAAGCACTATTTGCATTTTCACTTAATTCTGGGATTAAATTATCGAACTCTTCGCGAGAAAGCGAACCATCTTTAAGTAAATCGATGAAGCCATTAATTGAAGAAAGCGAGTCTTTTAAATCGTGTGAAACAATAGAAAATAATTTATCTTTTACATTATTTACATTTTCAAGGTGTTCGGTTTGTTCTTGAAAGGCTTTGTTTTGTAATTCTATTTTTATGTTTTTCTCTTCAAGTTCTTGAGTGTATTTTATGCTGTTATTTCGCTTTAAATAAATCAATATTAAGAATGTAGAAACAATGGCTAATGCTGCTAATAAGCCATAAAATATTAATTTAAGTCTATCGAATTTCTCGATGCTTTCTGTAGCTTCTTCTGTTTTTGTAGCTTCTGTATTATCGATATTTGGTTTAGATATTTCTTTATCAAAATCTGACTCTAATGATCCATTTAATTACATTAAAATTTCAAAGAACTATGAACTACTAGGACAAATTGAAAAACAACAGCCTGCGTTGTTAAAACGCAACGTGCAGCTGCGAGTTTATGGTATTGCAAATAGCCGTAAGCTGCTGTTAAACAGCCAAGGTATTGATTTAAGCGGTGACTGGAAAGCGGCACTTGAATCGGCAAGCGAAGGATTAAGCGTTGAACGCCTGCATCAGTTTGCCAACGACAATAGTCTGGTAAACCCGGTGATTGTTGACTGTACTAGTCACGAAGCGATTGCACAGCAATATGTAGA
>CAKZMN010000291.1 GCA_937128575.1 uncultured Alphaproteobacteria bacterium
CTAGACTTACACTGCCTAGACTTAAGAAACCGCAACTGCCTAAGGTTACTTTTCCTAAGATTGTTCTGCCTAAAATTAGCCTACCTCAGATTAAGGCTCCTAAAATTACACTGCCCAAAGTTAAAACGCCAAATTTGCCAAGCTTTAAAATGCCGCACGTGGCCCTTCCTAAGCTCAATTACAGCTTAAGCACGCGCCACATATTATCTGGCGTTTTGATCTTTGTGTGTATGTATGTGCTGGTTGCTAGCCGCGTCGATGTAATCGCCTCAGGCGCCTCAACGTTTAATTTTTCTAAGGGCAATAACGGCGTACTTACGACGCAAAATGCGCTGTCCAATGATTTGAATTCTATCACCCCTGCGGCGGGCGAAGATTTTGAAAACACCGAAGACCACGGCGGGCGCTATCCGATTGAGGAGAGCACCTTAGAAGCCGAGGCCGTTCTAATTCCGCGTGAGACAACCGTCATTTCCAGTAGCCGTGATAGCAAGATCAAGGCTGTGTATTTTGATAATGGCGAGACGTTTAAAAAGGGTGACGTGCTTGTTGAATATGTTTGTAAAGATGCGCGCGCCGAAGTTGAAATTGCAGAAATTCAGCAAAACCTGACGCAGAAAAAATCTGCTACCAGTTACAAGCTTTTCAAGCTCGATATTATTTCAGATTTAGAAAAACAGGAATTAGAAACCGAAAACAAACAAGCCGCCGCCAGAGCAGATCTATATAAAAGCCGTATGGATGAGTGCTTTATTCGCGCGGAATATGATGGGCGTGTTGTAAAGCGCCTTGCCAATGCTGGGGAATTCACGCGTACGGATCGCGTGCTGATGGAAGTGGCCTCGCTTGGTTATCTCAAGGCTGATTTCCTTATGCCTTCACGCTGGCTGCGCTGGGTAAATGTTGGCGCCAATATAGAGATCAGCATTAATGAAACAGGCGCAACCTATGAAGCCGAAATCAAACATATTTATGGTGAGGTTGATCCCGTCAGCCAGTCCGTACAAATCACGGCGCAATTAAGCCCCTATGAGGACGTTCTTCTGCCTGGTATGAGTGGCTCTGCTAAGATTGATATTAATGCAATCAGAGCAGATGGAATTTACGGTTTTTTAGAAAGAAACCCCAATAGCAAAGAGCAGTAAAATGGACAAGCTGCTAACCCTACTTGATGTGCAAAAGCAAGCCGCTCAAGCCTCCGATCTTAAATCATTTGAATTTTTAATTCTAAACGAAACCAACAAAATCGTTTCCTATAAACAGGCCGTGTTTTGGTCGCGCACGGATTTTGGTATTAAACTTGGCGGTGTGTCGGGCAATGTGTCCTTAGATGAAAATGGATCATACGCGCAGTGGTTAAAGTCCTTTATTAAAAAAACAGCCCTGCCCGCGTGCGAAGCGAATGAGGCCAAAAGGGTTTGCACTTTTTCTCATGAAACAATCGACGCCGCGCAACAACAAGATTGGGCAGAATATGCGGGCAAGCATGGCCTGCTTGTTGTCTTGAGGAACGCAGAGGATGGTATCTTAGGCGGTTTATGGTTAGAGCGAGATAGCGCCTTTAAAGACGCGGAACAATGCTTAATGGGAGAGCTAGCGGAAACATATGCGCAGAGCTTTGCATTGCTAAACTTGCGCAAAAAGTCAGGGCTATTATCGCCTTGGAAAAAACTGAAAAAACACCACAGCTTTATTATCATTGTGCTGATTGCCTTATCCCTGATGCCGGTGCGCCTGACGTTGACGGCGCCTGCGGAAATCATTGCGCAAAACCCTACGGTTATCACTGTGCCATATGATGGCGTTTTGGATGTCATTAACGTGAAGGCTGGAGACATTGTTAAAAAAGATCAAAGCGTTTTTGTCATGGATAAAACCGATCTTGATGGGCGGATAAAGGCTTCTTCTCAAGCGCTGCGGACTGCACAATCTAATCTTTCGCGCCTGCGTAAAGAGTCATTAAGAGTGCCGGAGAAAAAGGCTGAGCTTAATCAATTAATGTCCGAAATTACGGCAAAGAAAATCGAAAATGATCATGCTCAAACCTTGTTTGATAAAAGTGTTGTAAGAGCGCCGGTGGACGGCGTCGCGATTTTTTCTGACGCGAATGAATTTGAGGGACAGCCTGTCAGAACTGGTGAAAAAGTGATGATTGTCGCTGACCCTGAAAAAATCGAGCTTTTGATTAAGGCGCCTGTCGATAATATGATTCCTATTTCAAAAGACAGTCCGGTTAAATTTTTCCTGAATGTTTCCCCGCTAAGCGGACATTCAGCAGAGATCATAAGCATGGGTTATCAATCCAGCCCCGATGCGGATGGTTTGCTGACCTATAAAATTCGCGCCCGCATTAATGATAGCGGCACAGAAACTCCAGCGCGCATAGGTTGGAAAGGAACAGCGAAGATAAAGGGGTCATGGAATATCTTGGCCTACTCCGTTTTACGGCGCCCGCTTGTAACTTTGCGTAAAATCACGGGTCTTTAGATCATGGACGTTGCCCTTCCCGAAGAAAACGAAGATTTTAAAATTCCGGCGTTAAACCCGTTAATCAAACTTTTTAAGGCTTCCCCCGATCGAGAGGGTAAGCCGCGCTGGAGTTTATATCATCCGGCGTCCAACAAATATTTCTACATTAACTGGACTGAATTTGAATGCATCGCACGCTTTCATAAGCATGTAAGCGCGCGTGATTTACAAAATGATTTAAACAAAAATACAACGCTTGATGTTGATTTGGATGACATCAAATCCTTGGTTGTTTTTCTGCATACGAACAGTCTCTTGTCATTAGACCAGCAAGCCCCCGCAGAAATTGCAAAAGACAAACCACTATGGGAACGCATTGTTCATGGTTATTTATTTTTTACGCTGCCCCTATTTAAACCGACTGCTTTTTTAAAAACCAGCCTGCCCTTTATTCGTCCGCTTTTAACCAAAACGTTTATATGGGCCATGCTGATTATTTTGGCGATTGGGGTGATACTCACCATTCAGCGCCTTGATGAATTTACCCATACATTCCTTGAAATGTTTTCGGTAAAGGGCGCTATCATCACCTTTTTCGTTTTCACGGGGATTAAGATTATTCATGAATTGTCACATGCCTATATTGCGACTAAGCACGGCGTAAGCGTGCCGCATATGGGCGTGGCGTTGATTGTTATGTATCCGGTGCTTTATACCGAAACAACGGGGGCGTGGCGCCTGTCCTCTGCGCGCAAACGCATTGAGATAGGTTTGGCCGGCATCATGGCGGAACTAGCGCTCGCCGCAATTTTTCTGATGCTATGGCATGTTTTACCGCCGGGCATGGGCAAAAGCATTGCCTTTAGCGTGGTTGCGATTTCTTTGATTGGCTCGCTATTTGTAAACCTCAATCCGCTTATGCGCTTTGATGGTTATTTTGTGCTCAGTGATATGTTGAATATCGAGAACCTTCATGCACGCGCCATTGCTTTGGCACGGTGGAAAATTCGACGCCTACTTTTCGGTTTAACAGATGCGCCGCCTGAATGTTTTGCGCCATCTCTTCAGCGATTTATGATCTTGTTTGGGTTATCGATCATTATCTATCGCTTTTTTCTGTTTCTTGGAATTGCGCTGCTTGTGTATTTTGTTTTCTTCAAACCCCTTGGCTTAATATTAATGATTTTGGAGCTAGTTTGGTTCATCGGCGCCCCCATGATGTCAGAGCTTAAAATATGGTGGAAACGTAAAGGCGATATTTTAAAACAAAAGCGCGCATGGCTGAGCGGCGCTGTCGCCACGACCATTATCATTTTTTCGTTACTGCCCTTTCAAACAAATATTTCTGTTCCCGGCGTTTTACACGCGCAGCAGCATAGATCGGTGCATGCCCCATCATCTGCGTTTATTAAGTCGTTGAATGTAGAAGACGGACAAAAGGTGAGTGAAGGTGATGTTCTTGCTGTTCTTGTATCTGATGCATTAGAGAAAGATATTAAGGTTGCACAAGCCATTTTAAAAACGCTCAACACCCAAATTAAACGCGAGAAGAGAGATATAGAGCGCTACCGCGTAACGGGAACGCAACTCGAGAGCGACCTCAGAACCGCGCAGCAACAATTTGATGCATTAAAAGCGAAAACGACGCGATTAATCGTGAAAGCGCCCTTTGATGGGGTCATTCGTGATTTATCGCCCGAAATTCATGCAAATCGGTATGTTTCCTCAGATCATTTATTGCTTCGGGTTATTGAACAAAATGCAGAAAATTTAACCGTTTATATTGGTGAGGGACAGTTGCAGCGCATCGCCGTTGGAAATAAGGCGTTCTTTTACCCGGATCATTCGGTTTTTTCAAAAAAAGAATTAACGGTTACCTCCATTGATCCAGTTAACATTAAGACCCTTTCACGCCCTGAATTGGCTTCTGTTTATGGTGGAGACATCCCCAGCGCCATGGAAAATGGCGAGGTTAAATCTTTGGAACCGCTATACAAAACTCACCTCAAGCCATTGAAAAACATAAATAATTCAAACAAATCGACTGTCATAGAAACTGGGCATATTCGCATAAAAGCCATTCGCGAAAGCGCCCTGCTTTCCACATTCCGTAATTTTATTGCCTTGATCATCCGCGAAAGTGGCTTGAACTAGGGAAAAACAACCAATCTAAGCCCCTGAAAGAACGTGCTGATCTTAATGTTTCATAAGGATTTAGTGCATATAATAGTACTCAGAGGGAATAATTGTCGAACATACGTAATTACATACGAATTTAGCAGGGATACTAGACTTTGAAGGGGTTCACTAAAAACAAAATAGGAATTATAGCGCTTGAAAAACGCTTGATGTTGGATGCGTCTTTGGGCGCACTCATTTCCTCGACCGTGCTCGCAGAAGATACTGTGAATGCGACCCCCCAAGTTCTGGATGCCGATGTTAGCGTTACCGGCACCACCACCGATTTTGATGGCGAAGCCCTTACAATTTCAACCACCGGTGGCATAGAAGACCAACTGACCATCATCGACGAAGGTAATGGCATCGGTGAAATTGGTTTTGATGGCACAAACATCAATTATGGCGGAACACTAATTGGTACAATTTCATCGAACGGCGTTAATGGCGCCGATCTAACCATTGATTTAAACGCCAGTGCGTCCAAGGCAGCTATTGAGCGCCTGATCGAAAACATTACATATCAAAATAACTCTGACACTCCAACGGCCAGCAGAACCATTAACGTGGCGCTTGGCGGCCTTTTCTCCGAAGATATATCCGTTACTGTTGTTGCTCAAAATGATGATCCCGTTGCCAGCGCTAATACAGGCGTGACGCTTAACGAAGGCGCGACAACAACGATCGGCGTAGCCAATCTTGATGTCACAGATCCTGATGATGCAGACATAGACATTGTATTTTCAGTTACCAGCGCAACTGCAAATGGGCAATTGGAACTGACCACAAATGTCGGCGTGGCCATCACCAGCTTTACGCGTGATGACATCGTCAATAACCGCGTTGTCTATGTGCATGATGGCAGCGAAACAACCGCCGACAGTTTTGATTTCACAGTCACGGATGGTGATGTGACGCTCGCTAGCGATACATTTAATATTACTGTTACCGGCGTGAATGATCCACTGACGCTAGACACCAATACCGGGGTAACGGTTTTTCAAAACCTATCGACCACAATTGGCGCAGATCCCGTGCAATTCGGCACAGAGCTTATTCGCAATAGCGGCGTTGGAAATTATGCATCATGGGATGGAACGATTGATAATAAGAGCATTCAATTTTCTTTGATTTTCACAACACCAGCAGGCGCGCCAACGGGCGTTCCTGGAGAAGTTCTTTTTGAAAGTGGCGGTGCAAGCGTTGGCGTTGGGCTAGTGCTTAATTCCTCTTTTAATCTCGAATTTTATGCTGGAGCTTCGGCGGGCACACCAGAACTTTCGGGTGATCCGCTTTTGGCCAACACGCAATATGCGGTTGTGATTGAAATTGATCAGGCTAGCGATGAAATTCGCATGCATTTTGAGCAAGCCAGTAACTTTAACTGGTACGGCGTTGGTCGTCCGGCGCAAGAAGTTTTAACCGGATACACTGCAACAGACCATTCCGGCAGCGGTAATGCGGGCGTTGGGCAAATGAATCCTGAGGTTGGTGGCTATAATGGCAGCCGTAGCGGGGTCACAACATTCCAGGGCACAATCGACAGTGATGTTGTTGTTACAGAAATGCCGAGCGTCACAAACCCGAACAACGAGCTTGTTGCAAACGATTTTGATACAAGCGCTGATAACATCGTCTACACAATCACAACAGATGTTGTAAATGGGTCCCTCACCAGAGCGGGCGTGGCGCTTGGAGCGGGCGATACGTTTACGCAAGCTGATTTGGATACCGGACTTATAAGTTATGCGAATACAGGTGGGTTGGTCGATAGTTTTGATTTTTCTGTGACCGATGGCACAACCGTGATCGCCGGAAATACATTCAATATTACCGTTGATACATCTAATGTTGCGCCAGAAATTTTAACAACCACCACGATTTTAGATGAAGATTTTGAAGGCGGCACATCGGGTTGGAATAATAACACAACCACGACGAACACAACGCTCAGTGAATTTTGGGGTCGTTTTAACCGAAATGTTCATACAGCTGATAATCAAGAGCTCTTCCAAACTTTTGCTACATCCGGTACGCAGGATTATATCGTTGTCGAGTTTGATTTTTACGAACTAGATACATGGGACAATGAATATTTCTATTTGTTCGTGAATGATACGAATGTTTTAGGGAATAATCATCGCTTACGTTGGAATGTTTTTGAGCGCCCTGCTGACGGCGTTTCAGGAGATGTGTCATACAGCGTTCAAGAAACAACCGAAGCGCTTGGGTTTATTGGCTTTAACGCTAGTTATTACGAACAAACATATCATTACACACTTGTTATAGAGAATTCTGATCCGACCCTTAAACTTGGTTTTGGGTCTAGTTTGAATTCCACGAATGTAAATGATGAAGCGTTTGGTATTGATAATCTTAAAATCACAGAAGTGAAATCTGGCGGTGTTGATGTACAAGAATTTTACTTGGCTGAAGACGCGGCGAATAACGCATCCGTTGGAACAATTGGTGCAATCGATGCCAACGCGGGGCAAACTATTAGCTTCGCCGCTACAGGCGGAACAGGCGCAGGTATATTTAGCGTGAATGCAGGCACTGGTGAAATTCGTGTTACTGATAATTCAACGCTGGATTTTGAAACAACGACTTCATACACATTAGACATTGAAGTCAGCGATGGCGCGCTATCAAGCACACAAACCATCGTTATTAATATGCTCGATGTCATGGAAAATACTGCGCCGACTTATGTTGCTGCGGGTCCATTTTCCATTGCAGAAGACGCGGCCAATAACGACGATGTTGGCACGGTTACAACGGCAGATGCGGAAGGCGATACTGTCGTTTACCGAATCATTGGCGGGAACACGAACAACGCCTTCAAAATCAATACCACAACTGGATTAATTGAAGTCAGAGACAACAGCACTATCGATTTTGATACCCTAGCTGCTTACAACCTTAGAATTCGCGCCACGGACGATAATGACCTCGCACGTTTCAGAGACCAAACTATCCGCGTAAACATTACCGACGTAGATGAAGCGCCGTCTCTTGATATTGAATATGTGATTGAAGCGCAAAATGCAGGCGTTATTTATAGCTCTGATACTGGTAATTTTTATAAGGTTATTACGCCGAACAAAACATATGTTCAGGCTCTAGCCTTTGCAGAGACCGAACTTCTAAATGGTGTTGAAGGCCATTTGGCAACCATTACATCTTTGGCGGAATATGTTTTTGTACGTGACTACGCCAGCCCAAGTCACATCCGTATCGCGCTTTCTGACGGCGGTGAAGAAGGCAAGTGGATTTGGACCGCCGGACCCGAAGCTGGCACACAAATCACACAAGGTAATGTGGACGCCATCGGGTTGTTCAACAGGTGGTTAGGATCTGAGCCCAATAGCGGGCCCACAAGAAATTCCGCTCTCTTTCACTCCAATAGCTGGTGGTACGATAATTGGGAAGGCGCTTATGACTCTCTCGTCGAATGGGAAGGCGAAGACATCATCAATAACAGCTTTTATAACGTTAATCATTCTAATGCCGATGCTTCTGACGTTAATGTCGGCGACTCTGTTGGCTTCGTCCAAGGCGTTGATCCCGAAGGCGATGCACTTGATTTCAGTATTCAAGGCGGCAACGGAGATGGTATTTTCGAAATTGATACCGCCACGGGCGAGCTCCGCATTTTAGATACAACCAACCTTGATGCCACGGTTAATGATACTTATGTACTGACGGTGCGCGCGACAGAGAACGCAGGTGTTAAGTTTGATGAAATTAACATCACGATCAAATTTAATGACGCGCTCAGCATTTCTGCAAACAACACTTTAGACGTCAACGAAGCGAGTTCTTCAGTTATCACGACGGCCGACCTTAACATCGCAGATTTAGATGGCGTTGCGGCAGATACTGTATTCCGCGTTACAACATTGCCAATACATGGCGAGCTTGAGCATAGCACTAACCCCGGTTTCCAAATCAGCTCATTCACATTGGATGATATACAAAATGGTCGCATTTCTTACGTTCATGGCGGCGCTGAAATTACATCCGACAGCTTTGAATTTTTAGTAACAGATGGCGGTGAAACATTAACGGCCAATACATTCAACATTAATGTTA
>CAKZMN010000292.1 GCA_937128575.1 uncultured Alphaproteobacteria bacterium
TGACGCCATAGGGTGCAATATTACCTTTTTAAGAGTGTCTGCGGAGCGCGCAGTTCTGGAAGTGCTTGATGCTTCATGTCATACCCCCATTGGGGCCTATGCAGAGTTTGAAAATGGGGAAATACATCTTCAAGCGATGGTGGTCTCGCTGGATGGGGCGCAAAGCTATGCGCATGAAACTACAGGTGCGGTTGAGAATGCTCAGGATGCGCAGGCTTTAGGGCGCGCCGTTGGGGAAGCTTTAAAGGCTGAAATGCCCGCTGGTTTCCTTGACCAACAGGTTGAGGATTAAAGGTGAGCGCGCGCGGTTACATTATTGTCACCCGTCCCGAGAAAGAGGCGCAAGATTATGCGCAGGAGCTGCGCGCGGCGGGTTTTAAGGCATTATCCGCGCCTATGCTATCTATTAAACCGATCGCATTTGATTTCCCTAATTTAGACGATTATCAGGCTTTGTTATTCACTAGCGCGAACGCGGTTCGTGTGTTTTGCGACCGCGCGCCTCGCCGCGATATTCCAGTTTATGTTGTTGGTCAATACACTGCATCTGAGGCTAAGGATCAGGGGTTTGAAAATGTTGTGGTCAGTGATGAGGGCGGCGACGCGCTTGCTGCGCTGGTTGACGATCATGTTAAAGATAGACTTGCGAAGCTGCTGCATGTGCGCGGCGTTCACGTGGCGCGCGCGATTGATGAACTGTTGGTTGAGCGGGGATATAAGGTTGATATATTGAAGGTCTATGAGGCGCAGAGCGTTTACGCGCTGCCTAGTGATGTGCTTGATGCTGTGCGTGCAGGCACGGTGAATGCGGTGACCTTTTTCTCAAAACGTACGGCAGAAAATTTCATTAACCTAGCGCGCGAGAATGACGCTGTTTCTGACTTACAGCGCATAAAAGCCTTGTGTATAAGTTCATCCGTGCTAAAGTACGTACAGGCTGTTTCTTGGGCTGATACGTACAAGAGCGAAAAGCCACACCGCGCAAGTATGCTGGCGCTTATTAAAGAAACATGCGAGCAAAGTTAGCGAGGGGATTATGTCAGGCGATAACCATGAGGATAAAAAGATGAGCGCATCAAAAAAAGACAAGAGCGAAGCCATTGATAATGCCGCAGAAGTAATTGAACGATTTGGCGGTATTCGTCCGATGGCTAAAAAAATTGATGTTGCTGTGACCACCATTCAGGGTTGGAAAAAACGTGACACCATTCCCGCCGGGCGCCGCGCGCAGATATTAGAAGCCGCGCAGGAACATAAGGTCGATCTATCTGGCGTTATAAGTGACGCATCGGTGGATGTGAATGATGATCCGGCCAATGAAAATTCTCAAAAAACCAAAACAGAGAGCGTTAAGCCCGCAACGCCAATCGTTACTGTGCCTACTGCGCCGATTGTTTCAGCGCCATCAAAGACGGACAGTAAAGGTGATGAAGAGCCATTGGTGCTCAGTGAAAAGGCTGCTGATAAATCTGCGGCGCGCGCATCTGTACCAAGCTCTAGCGATAATGAACTCAGTGCATTGCCCAGAACATTAGAAAAAAAATTAGAAGAGACGGAGAAGAAGGCTGTGACAAAGAGCACATGGATTAATTTTGCGCTGCTTGT
>CAKZMN010000293.1 GCA_937128575.1 uncultured Alphaproteobacteria bacterium
TGGCAATGCTTTGAAATATAGAGACAAGGATCGCACGCCCGAAATACATATCGGTGTTGAAGAGCGCGATAATGATTGGATTTTCTCTGTTAAAGATAATGGCATCGGAATTAAGGAAGAGTATTTAGAACAAATTTTTGTTATATTTAAACGTCTGCATAATAAAGATGAATATACGGGCACGGGTATTGGGCTTGCTGTGTGTAAAAAAATAGTAGAGAGTCTTGGGGGACAACTTTGGGTTGAATCTACGCTCGAAAAAGGCAGTATTTTTTACTTCAGCGTTCCTAAACAAAAAGCATTAAAAACCGAAAGCGAGTAAGCCAAAATGGAAAAAGCTAGACCGATAGAAATTTTATTAGTCGAGGATAATGAAGGCGATGCTTTTCTCGCAAAAAAAGCATTTCAAAAGGCAAAAATTATAAATCACATTGAGGTCGCCCGCGATGGAGAAATCGCGATGGATATGCTTCATAAACGCGGTGAATATGCCGAAATGAAAACACCGGATATCGTGCTGCTCGATATTAATTTACCGAAAAAAGATGGCAAACAGGTTTTGTCAGAAATGAAGGGGGATGAGGCATTAAAACGTATACCAGTCGTTATCCTTACAAGTTCTAGCGCGGAACAAGATATCGTAAAAACATATGAGCTATACGCGAGCAGCTATATCGTTAAGCCCGTTAGTCTTGAAAAATTTCAAGAGGTCGTGAGCGCCATTGAAGGGTTTTGGTTTAACGTCGTTGTGCTACCCACCACATCTGAAAAATAGGAAACCTACAATCCATGGTTGATGAATTAGATAAGGCGTTGAATGATGTTGAGCGCATTACGAAAGAATATGGCGAGTTTGCTTATATTGTTTCCCATGATTTTGCGGCGCCGCTTCGCCATGTTAGAGAATTCACGCGTTTGCTGCTCGCCTCTACAAATGAAGAGCTCAATGAAGAGCAGCAAGAATATAAAGATTTCGTTGATCGCTCTCTTGATAAGCTAGATGGCATGCAAAACTCTATGCTCACCTTTTCTCGTATTAATACGCAAGGCGCAGAATTCACACAAACCGAAACCGCCAAGCTTGTTGAAAGCGCTCTGGCCTTACTCGATACAGAAATTAAAGATAGTGATGCTAACGTTGAATTTGAAAATCTTCCAAGTGTTAAGGCTGACACAAATCAGCTGCAAACTGTGTTTTTTGAGCTCATCAGTAACGGCATTAAGTTTCATAGAGAGGGCGTGCCGGCCGCAGTTACAGTTTCCGCGCAAAGCGCCAATGATGAAGTTACGTTCACCGTGGAAGATAACGGTATCGGTATCGAGGAAGGGCATTATGAGAGCGTGTTTAAGCTGTTTAGATCCCTGCATCCTGACACGGATTATCCCGGCATGGGCACGGGTCTTACGATTGCCCAAAAAATTGTGGAGCGCCATAACGGCAAGATGTGGGTTGAGTCTGTTGTTGATCAAGGCACAAAAATTATGTTTACGCTTCCCGTTTCGTGATTTTCCTTTATCTTTAATGCTGATATTTGCATTACACATTTAATTTAAAGGCCATCATGAACAACTCTTCTTTATCCCGCTCCGCGCGCCGCCGCGTTTTCACCGTAATTTTTTGCGCCTCACTGGGGCTCAGCATGAATGCGCACGCTCAAGATTGGTGGAGCAAGGCGAAGAATGTCCTTAACTCCGGCACAGGCCAGCAGGTTATGGATGCGCTTGGCACTTCATCCTCTTCCGCGCTTGGCTTAAGCAATAGCGAAATTAGCGCAGGCCTGAAAGAAGCCCTTACCCTTGGTACTAAACAGGTGGTTAATCAGCTTGGCGCGCAAAACGGGTTCAATCTTGATCCTAAAATTCACATCCCCCTGCCCGGCCCCTTGGCCCGCGTTGATAGCGCGCTATCCAGCATCGGCATGAGCAGTCTTACCGATGATTTGGAGCTTCGCATTAACCGCGCCGCAGAGGCCGCAACGCCAAAGGCCAAAGAGCTGTTCATCAGCGCGATTAGCCAAATGACCCTAGATGATGCCAAATCTATCCTAACCGGCCCGCAGGACGCCGCCACGCAATTTTTGCGCCGCGCGATGGGGCCAGAATTAGAGACAGCGATGCGTCCTTATGTGCAGAGCGCCCTTGCGCAAGCTGGCGCCCTTCGCGCCTATGACTCTGTTATGGGGCAGTATGGTCAAATACCCTTCATGCCTGACGTGAAGGCCAATTTGAATGATTATGCGGTCGATAAAACTATGAACGGAATTTTTTATTATGTGGGGCAAGAAGAAGCGGCCATTCGTACAAATCCGGCCGCCCGCACAACTGATCTTTTGAAAAAGGTTTTCGCAAACCGTTAAATCTTGATGCGCGAACCTTCAAGAACAGTTGATTTTCCTTGGGTTTTTCGCTATCGCTGATGACTATAAAATATTTAGGATACTGACATGAAGTTTACACTGAGCTGGCTGAAAAAGGCTTTAACAACAGAGGCGTCTCTGCAAGAGATTTGCGACAAGCTAACCGCTATCGGTTTAGAGCTGGAGGGGCTTGATGATCCCGCCGCAGCCCTTGCGCCATTTAAGGTTGCCTATGTTGAAAGCGCAGAGAAGCATCCGGACGCCGACAAGTTACAAGTATGCCAAGTGAAAACTGATGCGGGCACGCTGCAGGTTGTATGCGGCGCGCCTAATGCCAGAGCGGGCATGAAGGGTATTTTTGCCCCCGAAAAAACGTACATACCCGGCCTTGATGTCACGCTAAAGAAAACTCAAATTCGCGGCGTAGAGAGCAACGGTATGCTGGTATCCGAGCGCGAAATGGAGCTTTCGGATGAGCATGAGGGCATTATCGAAGTTGATGAAAAATATGAAATCGGCACACCGATGTCTGAGGTGTACGGCCTTAATGATCCCATCATCGAAATTAACCTGACCCCTAACCGCGCCGATTGCGCGGGCGTTTACGGCATTGCCCGTGATTTGGCGGCGGCGGGTTTGGGCACGCTGAACACCGTTCAAGCAAACCCGGTTAAGGGCACTTTTAAATCCGATATTGGCGTGAGCATTGAAGATAAAGAGGGCTGCCCATTATTTTTGGGGCGCGAGATTAAAGGCGTTAAAAATGGCCCATCACCTGCGTGGCTACAGAACATTTTGAAAGCTGTTGGTCTTCGTCCAATTTCTGCGCTGGTGGATATTACGAATTTCATGACGCTTGATCATGCCCGCCCCTTACATGTTTATGACGCGGATAAAATTAGCGGCAATATCAATGTACGCGCAGCGAAAGCGGGCGAGGAATTTGAAGCGCTCAACGATAAATCATACACGATGAATGGCGGCGAAATTGCCATTGCAGACGATAATGGTTTGCTTGGTTTGGGCGGCATTGTTGGCGGCGTTTCAACCGGAAGCGGTGATGATACCGTGAATGTATTCTTGGAATCTGCATATTTCGATCCGGCGCGTATTGCGCGAACGGGGCGCGATTTAGCCGTGACCAGCGACGCGCGCTACCGTTTTGAGCGCGGCGTTGATCCCGAATTCACCCGCGGCGGTTTAGAGCTAGCCACGGCGCTTATCATTGAAATTTGCGGTGGTGAGGCGAGTGAAATTGTAGACGCTGGCGCGGCGCCCGAATGGAAGCGCAGCATTGATTATGATCCTGCTTACACCAAACAACTAATCGGTTTGGATGTTGCCGAGGATCGCCAGATTGAGATTTTGAAATCCCTTGGTTTTGAGGTTAACACCGGCACGACTTGGACAATCACGCCGCCATCATGGCGCGGCGATGTATTTGGCAAGGCCGATATTACCGAAGAAATTATTCGCATTGTTGGGTTTGATCAGATCCCAGAAATTTCCGTGCGCGCCGAAGACACGACCCCCATGGCCGCGGAGACCACATTGCTCAGCAGCACCCGCAAGGCGCGCGCCGCAATGGCCGCGCGCGGGTTGCATGAATGCATCACATGGTCATTCATGAATAAGCAGCGCGCTCAAGAATTTGGATCAAATGATAATGCAGGCCTCAGCCTATCTAACGCGATTAGCTCCGAAATGAGCCAAATGCGCCCATCCATCTTGCCGAACTTAATCGAAGCCGCCGGACGTAACGCATCTATGGGCTACGGCGATGCGGCGCTGTGTGAAGTTGGGCCGACCTTCCAATCATCCAGAGCCGATGGCCAAACATATATGGCGGCGGGCATACGCGCCGGCGCCAATGGTGCGCGACACTGGGCGGATAATAATGCGCAGCGCGGCGTTGATGCCTATGATGCGAAGGCCGATGCGATTGCCGCGCTAGAGGCCTGCGGCGCGCCCGGTGCGAAGGCACAAATTTCAAATGATGCGCCTGAATATTTTCACCCCGGACGTTCTGGTACATTGCGCCTTGGTAAAAATGCGCTGGCCTATTTTGGTGAAATTCATCCGGCGATTTTGGATGACATGAATGTTAAAGGGCCCGTTGTTGGCTTTGAAATTTTCTTGGAAAATATCCCAACGCCAAAGAAAAAGGGCGGAACAGAAAAATCTTATTTGAAGCTAGACCCGCTGCAGCCGCTGCACCGCGACTTTGCGTTTTTAATTGATGAAGATGTGGCGGCGGATGATATTTTGCGCGCGGTGAAGGCGGCGGATAAATCGCTGATCACGGACGCTTCTATCTTTGATATTTATCAGGGCAAGGGCGTTGAGGAGGGCAAAAAATCAGTCGCGCTGAGTATTACAATTCAGCCCAAGGATAAAAGCCTGACTGATAAAGAGATTGAAGAGCTTTCCGAGAAAGTGATAACCCTCGTCATGGAAAAAACGGGCGGCGTGCTGCGCGGTTAATCTGTTTTTTTAAGCTCTTGCTCAACGATATCTTTACGGCTGAGTTTTCCGATCATGGTTTTCGGCAGCTCCTCATCGCGGAATTCGATTAGCTTCGGAATTTCCATCGCAGATATTTTGTCTTTCAAAAATTCTTTTAAATCTTCTGTGGTCAGGCTGCGGTCATCCTTTAGCTTGATCCAAACCTTCACAATCTCTCCGCGCTGTTTATGCGGTAGGCCCGCCACAATGCATTCCTCAACGCTTGGGTGCAGATATATGGCCTCCTCGATATTACGCGGATAGACGTTATAGCCGTTGGTGATGATCATGTCCTTGATGCGATCGACGATATAGATATAGCCCTTTTCATCCATCACCGCGATATCGCCCGTATGCAGGCGACCATTTATAATGGTCTTCGCCGTGGCCTCTGGGTTGTTCCAATACCCCTTCATCACTTGCGGCCCGCGGATACATAGCTCCCCGCGCTTGCCCGTCGGCATTATGGTTTTTTGATCATCAGGATCGATAATTTCAACGATCGTACCCGGTACAGGCATCCC
>CAKZMN010000294.1 GCA_937128575.1 uncultured Alphaproteobacteria bacterium
CGAACCCATTGAAAAAGAACCCACTTATATAATACTATACATAACACCTTCGCACAAGCGGGCCCCTATCCAAAAGGATTAGAAACCACCAACCGAAGCGCCTTAAACGCAGGCTGAACCTGCATCTTGGGATGAAAAACATCAAAGCCCAAACCTTTGATTTTCTTCATATAAATATGACTGAGCCTCTGCGAGACCTTCAAAAAACGATTATCCGTCTTCACGCCGCCCACATGCGCGCCCGCAATTTCCTCCACCACGCGCAAAAGCCCCGCGCCCGGCTTATTATCATATAATTGGTTCAAAAACGCGCCATGCTCATTCATCAAATCTTCCGGCAAATAACACCGCCTCTGCGCCGCATGGATCGGCACCGCGCGCAATAGCCCCGCCAGCGCGTAATTCACCGCCACCGGCGCAACGGGCTCTACCGCCGCATCACCGCCACATATCTGAACCGCCAATTTCATCAACGGCGTTGCCGTATAGTCGGCATAATTCAACAACCCCTCTAGGGTGCTGGGGCGGACATCCTCCAAATCAAACTCACGCGCATAAATCAGCGCATCAAACTCCGCGCGCGGCAACTCATGCGCCTTAATCGCGCTCGCCAGTGCCTTTAAAACCTCATGCTCCGGCACGTCCGCGCCTTCGTAAATCGTACCAACCGCGTCGCGCCACCATTGCAGACGGATCAAACCCAGCTGCGTTTCCGTGACGCTTTCACGCGTTTTAGCAATTTCATGATTAAAGGCAAATAACGCCCACAGCGCTTCGCGGCGTTCCGCAGGCGCAAACATCGACAGCAAAAACCGATCCGGATCATAATCCCGCACCAACTGCCCGCAATATGAAACTGTGTCTTTATGCATAAACACCCTTGAGAATTGGAACTTTTGCTTTAGATTAAGCGTTATATAGTTATTAAGAACAAAGATAAAGGACGACGCCAGATGACCTTCACCCTTCCCGAACTACCCTACGCTTATGACGCTCTTGATCCATATATGTCCTCCGAGACATTGGAGTTTCACCACGATAAACACCACAATGCTTACGTGACCAAGGGCAATGAACTAATCAAGGGCAGCGGTCTTGAGGATGCATCATTGGAACAAGCCATGGTCAGCGCATTCAAAGACCCCAATCATGGCGGCCTGTTCAACCAATTGGGACAGCATTATAACCACAACCATTTCTGGAACTGGATGAAACCCGGTGGCGGCGGCACATCAATGCCCGGCGCACTAGAAAGCAAAATCGCCGAAGATATTGGCGGCTATGACGCGTTCCGCGACGCATTCATCAAAAAAGGCGGCGGTCAGTTCGGCTCCGGTTGGGTATGGCTGGCGCAAGACGGCGCTTCAGGCAAGCTTGAAATCCTCAGCACCCGTGACGGTGAAAACCCATTGCCCTACGGCAAAACACCAATCTTGGGCTGCGATGTATGGGAACACTCCTACTACATCGATTACCGCAACGCGCGTCCAAAATATCTAGAAGCCTTCGTCGATAATCTCATCAATTGGGATTATGTGGGCGAGCTCTTCGAAAAAGGCCCAATCAAGCTAGCGGCTTAAAGCAGCGTCCATCAATGTAAAAACTTTAGTCTGAGGATTATAAACCTGCTCGCCTTCGTAGACAGTGCCTAGACTTCCGTTAGAATATTGGCACGTGCCCTGTGCGAAATCATACCGAAGAGCGCTCAGACATACGCGCGCCTCTTCTTCAGAAACGCGCTCCAAAAGTTGATTAGGAGGTATCACTTCACCAACATGAATGGTGAAGCCTTCTTGCACAACCTCCCCAGACAAAGTTCTGCCGTCAGTGAACAAACCATTTTTGACACTGCCCTTTTTCATGCCAATAAAAACATATGAAGCAATATTTTTTGGTGGCTCATAATCAACCATTTCGTCAACACGAACCAAACGATCATGAGCGACTCTAAAGGTCTCCTCCAAATGATACTCTCTTAAAACAAGCTCAACAGGCTCAGACTTAGAAAACATATAACGTCACCTTCTTTATAAATAAAAACTGAAGCAAGATCATACAAAAACAATCAGCGTTATGTCAAATTTAAACCGTTAGCAGCGCGGCAACAACGCGGCGACCTTCCGCCATAATGACATTATATGTCCGGCACGCCGCCCCACTATCCATCACATCGACAGGAAGGCCCTTTTCAGAAAGGGCCTTTTTCAATGCCATATCCATAAACGCCATTTTGGCGCCGCACCCCAAAAGCACCACGTCAATCTCATCTGCCATTTCAATGATTTGAGAAAAACTCTCCAGCGTTAAATCAGCAATCGCATCCACCGGATCTTCCCACGTCATCGTGCCCTGCGGCGTCACCAAAATCGCATGGTCATACACTGCGCCACTAACGCGGAACTGACCACCGGCATAGCTTTGAATAACTTGTTGGTCACTGCGAATAAGGGGAGTAACGTCCATGGTGCTTCTTAAGCCGCCTCTTCGGTTTTTACCTCACCCGAGCCCGTGCGGCGAATATTTAGATAAAGCAAAATCGGCGATGCTACGAAAATCGATGAATATGTACCAATCAGCACACCAAAGATAAGCGCATAAATAAAGCCGCGAATAACCTCTCCACCAAACACATAAAGCGCGATAAGGGCGATAAGCGTCGTAACAGACGTCATCACCGTACGGGTCAATGTCTGGTTGATCGACAGATTAAACAGCTCAATCAAAGGCTTCTTCTTATATTTGCGCAAATTCTCACGGATGCGGTCAAACACAACCACCGTATCGTTGATCGAATAACCCGCAATCGTCAAAATCGCCGCCACCGTCGCCAAATTAAACTCCATCTGCGTCAGGGCAAATAAACCAATAGTGATAAACGAGTCATGAAGCAGCGCTATAACCGCCGCAATACCAAACTGCCACTCGAACCGGAACCAGATATAAGCCAGCATCCCCAGCATGGAAAACAGAACCGCGTACATACCCTGCATCTTCAATTCTTCACCCACCTGCGGGCCAACAAATTCTGTGCGGCGGTAATCAACTTCTTGCTCCGGATACGTCGCATCAATCGCCGCCTTAACCTTGGCAATCGCGGCTTGCTGCACCTCAATGCCGCCCTCTTGCTCGGGCATGCGGATCAACAAATCATCCGGCTGGCCAAATTCCTGAATGGCAATGCCGCCAAGCTCTAGGCTGTTCAGTGATGTACGAAGCGCGGGCAAGTCCGGCATAACAGGCGTGCGAATTTCAATCGCCGTACCACCAACAAAATCAATCCCGAGATTAAGCCCCTTGGTCGCGACTAAACTAAGCGACCCCAGCAGCAATATCGCCGACATGGCAAACGCCACAACGCGCACCCCAATGAAATTAACCTTCGTATCTTCTGGTATAAACCTTAGACCCTTCATCACTTTATCCTAATCTTCAATATTAAATCGGCAGAGTATTGGTCGGCTTCGCCCGGCGCAGCCACAATACAACCAACAGACGCGTCACCATAATCGCGGTGAAGAACGACGTCATAATCCCAATGCCCAGCGTCACCGCAAAGCCCTTAATCGGCCCTGTCCCAAACGAGAACAGAATAATCGCCGCAATCAATGTCGTAAGGTTGGAGTCAACAATGGTCGCCATCGCGCGGCTATACCCCGCATCAATGGCCGACAGCGCGCTTCGCCCCGCCCGCAGTTCCTCACGTATTCGATCAAAAATCAAAACATTCGCATCCACCGCCATACCAACGGTCAAAACAATACCCGCAATCCCCGGCAGCGTCAGCGTCGCCTGAAGTCCAGAAAGCACCGCAAAAATAAGCGCCACATTCACCATCAACGCGACATCGGCAAACAAACCAAACAAGCCATAGGCAAGCAGCATAAACACAAGCACCGCCATCAAACCAATCATGCTCGCCATCTTACCGGCCGCAACAGAATCGGCGCCCAAAGACGGTCCAACAGTGCGCTCCTCAACCACAAACATCGGCGCAGGAAGTGCACCCGCACGAAGCAATAGCGACAGATCATTGGCTTCTTCAACCGTAAACCCGCCAGAGATTTGCCCTTGCCCGCCACAAATCGGCTCATTAATCACTGGCGCACTCAGCACCTCATTATCCAAAACAATCGCAAACGGCTTGTTCACATTATTGCGCGTCACATCACAAAAGCGGCGTGACCCCGTGTTGTTCATGCGGAAACTAATAACCGGCTGTCCATTTTGATTAAAGGATGGCTGTGCATTGGCCAGCATCTCACCCGTAATCATTGCGCGGCGCTCAACATTCAAACGGCGCGCCGGATCTTCCATAAACGGAAAGCTTTTGCCTCCCGTTGCGCCCGGCTCTTTAACCAGGTGGAAATTAAGCTTCGCGGTCGTGCCAATAACCGCCTTAAGCTGTCCAGCATCTGCGCCCGGCGCTTGAATCAAAATGCGATCATCACCTTGGCGTTGAATAACCGGCTCGGTCGTGCCCAACTCATCAATACGTCTGCGAACAATTTCAATCGATTGTGAAATCGTCTGGTCATATATCTGTTTCACGCCTTCGTCATTAAGCGTCGCTTCAATAACCGTATTACCTTCGCTGCTACCCACTTCTAAATTGGGATTAACCTTACGAATGATTTTACGCGCCTCGGCTGCATCCGCGCTGTCACGCAAAACAATGTGCGCACCCTGCGGAATTGTGCCAATGCGGGTATACCCAATTTTTGACTTACGCAAATCTGTACGCAAATCACTCAGCAAACCATCCGCACGTTCCTTGAACACCACATCAACATCCACCTCATACAGCAAATGTGCACCACCCCGAAGATCCAGCCCCAGATTAACCGTCTTTGTCGGCGCCCAGCCCGGCAGGCTGCTCTGCATCCACGCACGGGTGTTTTCACCCACCAAGTTTGGCGCGCTATACAAGAAGCCAAAAATGGCAACGGCAATAATCAGGAATATCTTCCAAGGGGCAATATGGATCATGGTTTAGTTACTTCTTTTTTGTGGCCTTAGCATCAGAAGCCTTAGCATCATTTGATGCAGCCGCTGTTTTCGTCGTCGTCAAAGCGCTGTTTTGCAAGCTAGAGCGCATCGCCGTCACTTTCAAACCACCACCAAGATCAACAATCACTTCGGCTCCACCATCTGTGATTTTGTCAATTTTACCAACAAGACCGCCGCCTGTTACAACGCGGTCGCCCTTTTTCAAACCATCCAGCATCTGGCTATGCTCACGAAAGCGCTTTTGCTGTGGACGAATAAGAAGCATGTAAAAAAGTACAACCAGAACAAGGACAAGACCCATATTCCAGATGAAAGCTTCCATAGGTGTGGGGGCAGCCGCAGCCGCGCTCGGCACTGCCGCTCCAATATCAACGGCGG
>CAKZMN010000295.1 GCA_937128575.1 uncultured Alphaproteobacteria bacterium
CCTTTGGTATCGCCCAAATTGGTAAGGCCTATCGTAACGAGGTAACGCCGCGTAACTTCATTTTCCGTAGCCGTGAATTTGAGCAAATGGAAATGGAATGGTTCTGCCATCCGGATGAGGCCGCAAAATGGCAAAAATTCTGGGTCGAGGAGCGCGTGAAGTTTTGGAAATCAGTCGGACTAAGCGATGAAAACATGATCCTGCGTGACCATGAGGCCGATGAATTGGCGCACTATGCCAAGGAAGGTTTGGGCACCGCAGATATCGAATATAAATTCCCATTCACCGCGCCGGGCTATGGCGAGCTAGAGGGGATTGCTCATCGTTGTGATTTCGATCTAACGCAGCACCAAGAACATTCTGGTCAAAAGCTGGAATATATGGATCCAACGGATAATCAAAACCGCTTCATGCCGCATGTTATTGAACCGGCCGCCGGTTTGACGCGCGGCGTTTTGGCGCTGCTTTGTGAAGCCTACACGGTTGATGAAAATCGTCCGTCAGGCATGTACATGAATTTCCATCCTGCCATTGCGCCGAAAAAAGCAGCCATCCTGCCGTTGACGGCTAAAGATGAGCATGTTGGCCCCGCGCGTGATTTGTATCTCGCGCTGCGTGAACAGTTCGCCATTGATTTAGATATCAAACAAAACATCGGTAAGCGCTATGCACGTCAGGATGAAATTGGCACGCCCTATTGCTTCACAATCGATAACGACACCATCGCCGATGGCACAGTTACCGTTCGTGACCGCAATACCATGGCGCAGGAACGCATCCCATTAGATAGCGTTGCCGCGTACTTACGTGAGAAGCTAGCCGTTGCGTAGATTATTCCTGCTATGGATGATTTTTACGTGTTTGCCTGCGCTCGCTCAGGCCAAGGATGCTAGCGCGGGATCGACCGCGTATGTGTATGAAAGCTGTAAGGCGGCGCTGCGCGATAGCGCCGATCTTAAATCTATCCACGCGACATATTGCGGCGCTTTTGCCGAAGGGTACTTCATGGGGGTGATGGCCTCTAGCACTTTAAAGCTTCCCGCGCCTGATCCAAAAGACCCCTGCGCGGAAGATAAAATTCGTGAATTTAATCATATAAATAACCCCAACAGTGACAGGTTGATCAAAGTATCTCCCTGTTCTACCATCACGAATTTTATATGTTCCTGTATCATTTAAATTCAACTCATTAATCAATCCACCGCGCCACATCTCAGTGCCTGCACATGCGAAGTAAACTCCACACACGACGGCCGGATAAACCCGTGATCGTTTCGTTAATTCCTCTGTCGCCCCAAAT